>DATBCR010000261.1:0-16417 GCA_036270375.1 Pseudonocardiaceae bacterium
TCGGCGAAGTAGGCGTAGAACACGCCGCCGAGATCCTGGACGTCGCTCACTTCGACGCCGTCGGAGATCAGTTTCGCGCGGGCCGCATCGATATCGGCCACCACCAGATGCAGGCCACGCAGCGTGCCAGGGACCATCTCCACCGTCGGCAGTCCTTCGGTCAGCGTGATGGAGCACGCCGAGCCGGGTGGGGTGAGCTGGACGATGCGGACGCCGGGCTGCGGGCTGACGTCGACGTCGAGGTGGAACCGGAGTTGGTCGGAGTAGAAGGCTTTGGCCCGTTCAATATCCGTGACCGGCACCGGGACGAGTTCCAGCAACAGCGTGCCGGGCGGTACGGGCGGGTTGCCGGTGTCGTTCATGGACGGTGCCTTTCGTTGGCGTTGTTGGCTTCGAGCAGTGCAGCCAGCCGGTCGTACGACTCGCCCGCGCCGCGTTCCATGGGGCTGCGCACGACCTGGTCGCGGATCTCGGCGGATGAATAGCGTGCCGTGATGGTCATCGCGGTGTGGCCCGCGGTCTCGTCCTCGGCCAGGACCGTGGTGATGAGCGCTTCGCCGGCCGGCCAGTCGTCGTGGATCTCGGTCTGCACAAGGCGTTGCGGCGGCACGATGTCGCGGAACACGCCGTGCTGGACCATGCTGGCCCCCTCCGGCCCACGCGACACGAACCGCCACGCGCCACCGGGCCGCAGGTCGACCTCGCACCCGGTGAGCCGCCAGCCGTGCGCGCCGTACCAGCGGCGCAGCAGCTCCGGCCGGGTGAGCGCGTCGAACACCAACGGCGCGGGCGCGGCGAACGTCCGGGTGAGCACGAGATCGCTGGCACCGGCCGCGACGACCCGAAGCCCGTGCGGCGTCACGTTTCGTCCGTTCGCAGCTCACCGAGCAGGTCGTCGAGCCGGCGGTAGCTCGCCTCCCAGTAGTCGCGGTAGCCGGCGAGCCAGTCCGTGGCCGTCTTGAGCGGGCCGGCGACCAGCCGGCACGGCCGCCGCTGCGCGTCCCGGCCCCGGCTCACCAGACCCGCGCGCTCCAGCACTCGCAGATGCTTCGACACGGCGGGCTGGCTCATCGCGAACGGCGCGGCCAACTCGGTGACCGTGGCGTCCCCGGCCGCGAGCCGCCCGAGAATGGCCCGCCGGGTGGGATCGGCGAGCGCGGCGAACGTCGCGTCAAGCACGTCACTCGAAGCCATGTCGATAACCCTCCGGTTCCATAACCTGATGGTTTTGTACGCGTGCCTCCAGGGCTTGTCAAGACCGTTGCGCGCACGGGCACGGTCGGCTGCCTCAAGAGGCGGCAACGGGTCTGCCCTGGCCGGTCCGGCGTAGCGTCGACGCATGCCTGCCGACTTCATCATCAAGACCGGTGACATGCTCCAGGTCACGATCACGCCGCCGGCGATCGTGCCGCAGCTGACGGCGCCGGTGCCGCTGGTCGGGTCGAGCACCAGCCTGATCGTGGGCGGGTCGCCGGCCTGCCTGCAGGGCGACGAGCTGCCGATGGTGCTGCAGGCGCCGCTGCCGTACACCGCGCCACCGTTCGTCATTCCCGGCATGGGCACGCTGCAGCTCACGCTGACCCCGACGAACACCACCATGATGACCACCAACGCGGGCAAGAAGATCCTGGTCAAGGGCCAGCAGTTCATCGCGAAGTTCAACGTCCAGACACCCGCCCAGCAGCCGACGCCGGCCGGGCCGGTGCCCGATCCGGTCGCGGTCAAGCCGGGGACCGCGCAGTTCATCACCACCAACGTGATGACCAAGGCCGGCTGACGTCAGGCGCCCAGATCGGGAACTTCCGCGATCAGTTCCTGTGGCGCGGACAGCCGCCACGCCTCGAAGACCAGTTCGGACAGCTCGTCCGCCTCGATGCCGTCCAGGTAGACGACCACCCAGCCGAAACCGCCCGCAGTGAACTGTTCCTCGAAGACGTCCGGCCGTTCGGACACCAGCGCCCGCTGCTCGGAGAGCGTCTGCTTCAGGCCGACGGTCTGCGTTCGCGGCCAGTAGTACCCGAACCGCTTGCCGCGCACGCTGAACGACGTGTAGGTCCCGCCCTTCGCCCGAGTCACGCCGACGAGTGCGTCCACCAGCCGAAAGAACTCATCGCTACGCACCGCCACGGCATCAGTGTGCCAGCGGCGACCGTCAACGCCTGACAGTCACCTGAGAACCTGGCGATCGGGACACCATCCACCGGTGCTCGCACGTTGATAGGGGCAGGACGGTCAACGTGGCTGTACGGAGGAGTTCGCCATGACCCTCATCGGTCTGCTGCTCGGGTACGCCCTGACAGCGTTCGTGGTCCTGCTGCTGGCCCGGATGGTGCTGGACTGGGCCGGCGTGGTGACCACCGGCTCGTACTGGGTGCGCCGGGCCCGCGCGGTGACCCACGCGGCCACGGAGCCGGTGCTCGGCCCCGCGCGGCGGGTACTGCGGCCGGTGCGCGTCGGCGGGCTGGGGATCGACGTGGCGTTCACGGTGGTGTTCGTGGCGGCCCTGGTCCTGCGGTCGGTCGCGTTCAGCCTGTGAGCCGGGCCGGGTCGGCCAGCGTGACGGTCACCGGACGGACTGTCTCGGTCGGGCGGTGTGCACGGTGTAGGGCGACGGTGTGTTGCAGCTTCGCGGGTCGGCGCCGCTGATCCTCGGGTAGCTCGCGGCGATGTCGGCCGGCTGGTGTTGGGTGACGACCTCGTGGATGGCGGCCAGAGTCGGCCGCCGGTCGGCGTCGTAGCGGGCCAGTGCCTCGGTGATGTCCGAGTATGTGGCCAGGTGGTACGCCAGCGATCTGGCGTCCACGATCGCCTGTGTCGCGCCGTTCGGGTCGGTCGGGTACATCGGGTGCGCCGCGTCGCCGAGCAACGTCAACCGGCCGAATGACCAGCGCGGCAACGGATAACGGTGCACCACCGGGTATTCGACGACGTTCGCGGTTGCCCGCGGCATGGCCGGCACGTCGAGCCAGTCGAACGGCCAGTCGCCGTGCCCGCGTGCGTCGGCCGGTTGGGTGATGACCCAGTTGAGCAGGACCTTGCCTGGCGGCCCGCCGTGCTCGGTGATCGGGTACACCACGAGGCCCCGCCGCCCGTCGCCGGCCACGACCATGGACCGTCCGGTCAGGTACGGGCGCCGCCATGCCGTGCCCTGCAACATGATCTGGCCGGTCGACCTCGGCTTCCCCTCGGCGGGGTAGAGCCGCGCGCGGACCGCGGATTGGCCGCCGTCCGCGCCGATCACCACGTCGGCGTCGAGCCACGAGGAGGTGGTCAGCCGAATCCGTGGCCGCGCACCGGTCGCGTCGATGCACTCGGTCACGCGCGCGTCGGTGGTGATCGCGTCCGCGCCGAGCCGGCTGCGGACCGCGCTGGTCAACGCCGTCCGCAGCCGGTCGCCGTGCACCCCGAGCTGCGGCCACCGGTGGCCGGCCGCCTGGCCACGGGGCTCGCGCCAGATGACGTCGCCGTTCCCGTTGTGCAGCACCAGTTCGGCGACCGGCACCGCGGCGGCGGCGACGGCGTCGAACAGGCCGAGCGCGGCGAGTTCACGCACCGCGTTGGGCAGCAGGGTGAGTCCGCCGCCGACCGGGCACGGCGCACCGGCCGACTCCACGATCCGCACCGTGCGGACGCCAGCGGCGTGCAGGCTCAACGCGGCCGTCATGCCGGCGACACCCGCGCCGACGATCAGGACCTTCACGACATGAGCATGCGGGCGGAGGCAGGACGGGAAGCGGGACACCGCGCGGGACGCGCGGCACACCGCGCACGGCCGAACGGGTGGAGTAGTTTGGTCCAACGGTCACTGGACGATCTCCGACCACGCCACGGGAGTGCGGGGTGCAGATCCGGCTGCTTGGCAACGTGGAGATCCACGGCGACGCCGGTATCGTGCCCCTGAAACGCTCCGGCGAACGATGTGTGCTGGCCACGCTCGCGCTGCACGCCCGGCTGCCGGTCACCGTCGGGACGCTGATCGACCATCTCTGGCTGACCACCGAACAGTCGGACAAGTCGATCGACACCGTCGGTACCTACGTGCGCAATGTGCGTTCGGCCGTGAAGAATGCCGGCGGGCGGCCGGACTCGCTGCGCTACGACCGCAACACCCGCTCGTATCTGCTGGACATCGACCCGAACTGTGTTGACTACCACCGATTCGCCGCGCTCGCCGCCACCGCCCGCCAGGACCGCGATCCGCGGGCGTGTCAGGAAGCGTTGAGTTTGTGGTGCGGACCGGCGCTGGCCGACGTCACGGGCCAGTGGGCCGACAACCGCCGCTACACCCTGGAATCCGAACGCCTCGCCGCCTACGACGAACTGCTCAACCACCAGCTGCTCGCCGGCCGGCACGCCGAGGTCGCCAGAACCGTGGCCGGCCTGCTCGACGAGGTCACCCCGACCGACCGGCTGCTGCTGCTCGGCGCCAAGGGCCTGGCCGGCAGCGGCCAGCACACCGCGATCCGTGCCATGGTCGCCCGGGTGACGCAGCGGATGCACGACACCGTCGGCGCACGGCCGTCCGGCCGGGTGCTCGACCAGATCGACCAGCTGATCACCAACCCCACCACCTGGTCCGACCCACCGGCCACGGCACCGTCGGCCGCGATGTTCAGCATGCGCGGCGACATCCCCACCTTCACCGGCCGGCACACCGAACTGCGTGGCTTGCTCGACGCCGTGGCCAGCACGGTCGACGGCTCGGTCCGGGCGATCGCCATCCACGCCGTGGACGGCATGGCGGGTGTCGGCAAGACCGCGTTCGGCATCCACGCCGCGCATCACCTCGCGGACCGCTTTCCGGACGGCAACCTGTTCGTCGAACTGCACGGCCACACGCCCGGGCACGCACCGGTGCCACCTGGCGAAGCGCTCGGCTCGCTGCTGCTGGCCGCCGGCATGAACCCGAAGGCGATCCCGCCGAAACTGGACGACCGTGCCCGGCTGTGGCGACAACACATGGCGGGCAAGAAGATCCTGCTTGTCCTCGACGACGCGGCCGACCACGACCAGCTCCGACCACTGCTGCCTGGCACGGCGGGCAGCCTGGTGTTGATCACCAGCCGGCGCCGGCTGGCGGCGTTGGACGGCGTGCGGCCGCTGAGCCTTGACGTGCTGCCGCAAGCACAAGCCGTGCACATGTTGCTACGACTGGCAGATCTCGACGCCGACCGACACGACGACGCGGCCGTCGCGGACATCGTCGAAGCGTGCGGTCACCTGCCGCTGGCGCTCGCGCTCGCGGGTGCCCGCCTGCGCAGCCACCCGCAATGGAGCGCCCGCTACCTGGCCTATCTGCTCGCACACGCTCGTGACCGGCTGGACCACCTGCGGGCAGGCGACCGCTCGGTGACCGCGGCGTTCGAGTTGTCGTACCAGTCGCTACCCGTTGCGCAGCAATGGATGTTCCGCCTCCTCGGCGTGCACCCCGGCCCGGAGGTGGACGTTTTCGCCGTCGCCGCACTGACGAACACCTCGCTGCGCGAGGCCCGCCAGAACCTGGAGGCGCTGCACGCCGACCACCTGGTCCAGGAAACCGCGCCCGGCCGCTACCAACCGCACGACCTGCTCCGCGCCTACGCGAACACCCTCGCCGACGACCTCGACACCAAGGACAAGCACGACGCGCTGGACCGCGTCCTGAACTACTACCTGCACACGGCGGCCACGGCGAGCGAACAACTACCCGCCTACCGCACGTCGACCATGCCCGGCACCACCGCCGCACCAACCGACACGCCCCGCATGGCCACCGAAACCGACGTACACGCGTGGTTCACCGCCGAACTGGCCACGCTTACCGCGTGTGTCAACCAGAACCGGCAGTGGGCGGTCCGCATTGCCGCGGTGCTGCAGCCTTTCCTGCGCGTGCACGGCCACACCGAGCAGGCCGTGCGCATCCACAAGGCCGCGATCACCGCCGCCACCGACGAACACGACCACGTCGGACTGGCCAACGCCCTGACCGACCTCGGCATCACCCAACGGCTGCGCGGCGAGTACGAGGCCGCGACCCGATCCCTGACCCGCGCCAACGACCTGAACACCGAACTGAACGACCGGCTGGGACAGGCAGGCACACTGGCCGAACTCGGGCGCGTGCAGTACGCGCAGGGGGAGTACGAGACAGCGACCCGAACCCTGGCCGACGCGCACGAGTTGTTCGCCACACTGGACGATCGGCTCGGCCAGGCCCACACCCTGACCGATCTCGGCCGCGTGCAGCACGCCCGCACCGAATTCGACGACGCGACCCACACCCTGACTCACGCGTACGACATGTTCCTGGCACTGGGCCATCGCCTGGGCCAGGCGCACACGTTGAACGATCTCGGCTGCGTGCAGTGCGCGCGAAACGAATACGACTTGGCGGCCGAAACGCACCACCGTGCGCACGAATTGTATGTGGCACTCGGCGACCGGCTGGGTCAGGCCCACACACTGAACGATCTCGGCCGGATGCGCTACGGGCGGGGTGAATACGAGGCGGCGGTCCAGACGCTGATCCGCGCGCACAAGCTGTATTCCGAACTGGGCGACCGCCTCGGCCAGGCCAACAGCCTCAATTCCCTCGGTGAAGTGCAGTGCGCACAGGGCGAGTACGAAGCCGCGGAGCACGCCCTGACCCAGGCACGCGACCTGTCCATCGAGCTCGGCGACCGTTTGGGCCAGGCCAATAGCCTCAACACCCTCGGCGAAGTCCAATGCGCACAAGGCGAACGCGAAGCGGCCGAGGAGACCCTGACCCGCGCCCACACGCTCTACACCGAACTGGGCAACCGGCGAGGCCAGGCCGATGCCCTCAACACCCTCGGCCACATGCGTTGTACGCAAGGTGAATACGAGGCCGCGATCCACACCCTGACCGAAGCCCGCACGTTGTACACGGAACTGGGCGTCCGCGACGGCGAAGCCGGCACACTCAACAATCTCGGCGACGTCGCCCTGGACTACGCCGACGCGGGCGACCCCGACACCTACTACGGCCAGGCCCTGACGATTGCCGAAGCCATTGGCAG
The DNA here is from genome assembly GCA_036270375.1 of Pseudonocardiaceae bacterium. Taxonomy (GTDB): domain Bacteria; phylum Actinomycetota; class Actinomycetes; order Mycobacteriales; family Pseudonocardiaceae; genus DATEPR01. The sequence goes on from DATBCR010000261.1 coordinate 7,020, forward strand.
CACAACGCACAAAGCACACGCACTTGCCGGCCAAGGACAATGCCAACTGCGCGCCGCCAACATCGACAACGCGGCCACCCTGCTCCGCAAGGCGCAGTCCATCTATCGGTCCCTCGGCGCACCCCAGGCCGTCTGGATCGCGGAAACCCTTGCCACACTGGCAAACCGAGCCGACACCGACCTGAAGAAGTAGGCCGGGACAGCGGTACGAACAACCGATCGGCCGGGGTCGGTCCGACTCGGGTGCTGGCGAGCCTGGCCAAGGCGGCCGAGCGTGCGACCCTGCTGGAGCCGGTGGACGTTGGTGGCCGGCCGGCTGCGTCGAGTTGCGCGGCAGGGGGACTGGCGCGGCAAGACGAGCCGAGCCCCGCACACTGCGGAGTGCGGGGCTCGGTAGTCGTTGGTGTCGCAGGATCAGGACGCCGAGCGAGCGATTCGCATGGGCATGTTCGCGCCGCCGGTTCGCGGCCGTGGCGTGATCATCCCGGACCGAAGCCGCCCGCCGGGTCGTCGCCGACATCATGAATTGCCGCGCGGGCGGGCATCACCGCCGTATTCCGTGTTCGTTGCCGACCCCGGGAATGCCGGTCCGGTCGTCCGCGCCGGCCCGTGCGGCGTCGACCACCTGCCGGCCCGCATTGGCCAGCATGGCCGCGTCGGAACTGATGCCGATGAACCGGAAGCCCTCCTCGGCGTACTGCCGGGCCGTCGCGGCGTCCGGGGTGAGGATGCCGGCTGCGATCCCGGCCCGGTCCGCCGCCGCGCGCACCCGGCGCACGGCGTCCTGGAACACCGGTGCCGTCGTGTCGCCGGGCACGCCGAGATCGTGCGACAGGTCGCGTGGCCCGATGAACACCACGTCCACCCCTGGCACGGCAGCGATGTCGTCGACCCGCTCGACCGCCCGCCGGTTCTCGATCTGGATGACGCCGACGACCCGCTCGTTGGCCGTCGTCAGTGCCTCCGGGTGCAGGCCGAAGCCGCAGGCCCGGTTGTAGGTGGCGACGCCTCGGTCGCCGTCACCCGGATAACGCAGGTGCCGCACGGCCTGCTCGGCCTCGGCGGCCGACTCCAGTCGGGGGAACATCACGCCCTCGGCGCCGAGGTCCAGTACCCGCCCGGCTCGGATCCGGTCCGTCGACTCGACCCGCACCAGCATCGGCACCCGGTGCGCGTCGGCGGCCAGTTGCTGGCCGGCCAACGTGCTCTCGTCGCCGCCGCCGTGTTCGAGATCCACCAGCAGCCAGTCGAAACCGGCGATGGCACACGCCTCGGCCGCCATGGTCGAGCCGAGCCCGAGGAACGTGCCGTACAGCACCTGTCCGGTGGTCAGCCGTCGTCTGAGGTCAGCCATGGTCGGCCGCCCGACCGGACAGCCGCTCGACGAGGGTGAGCAGCGCAGTGTGGTCGAGCGACCCGCCGCCGCGCGCCCGCAGCGCGGCCATCAGCTGGGCGACCACCGCGCCGAGCGGCACGACCACCCCGGCGTCCCGCGCCACCGCCAGCGCGATGCCGAGATCCTTGTGGTGCAGGTCGACCCGGAAGCCGGGGGCGAACTCGCGCGCCAGCATCGTGCCGGCCTTGCGGTCAAGCACCCGGTTGCCGGCCAGTCCGCCGGCCAGCACCCGCAGGCCCGACTCGGTGTCCACACCGGACGCGTCCAGCAGCACTATCGCCTCCGCGACCAGCTCGATGATGCCGGCGACGACGAGTTGGTTGGCGGCCTTGACGGTCTGCCCCGCCCCGGCCGGCCCGACGTGCACCACGGTCGTCCCGAGGGCCGCGAGCACCGGTTGCGCACGGGCCACGTCGTCCGCGTCGCCACCGACCATAATGGACAGTGTGCCCTCGATGGCACCCTGCTCGCCACCGGACACCGGGGCGTCCAGCACACGAATGCCCCGATCCCGCGCCGCCGCAGCCACCTCGATGGCGGTCTGCGGCCGGATCGTGCTCATATCGATGTACAACGACCCGTCGTGTCCAGCGTCGATGATCCCACCCTCGCCGAGCGCGACGGCAGCGACGTCCGGGCTGTCCGGCAGCATCGTGATGACGACATCGACGTTCCGTACGACGTCGGCGACCGAACTGCCAGCCTGCCCGCCGGCCGCGACGAGGCGTTCCACCGCTGCCGCGCTCCGGTTGTGGCCGACGACGTCGAAACCGGCCCGGACCAGGTTCGCGGCCATCGGCCCGCCCATGATGCCCAGCCCGATGAAGCCGATCCTGGTGCTCGCTGCCACGGGTCCTCCATCGCGTTGACAAACGTGAGGTACGACACTAGCTTCTGATTCGGGATTCGTCTACGTGAAGGGTGTTCATATGTGAGTAGCTGTTCAGGTATGTGAACAACCTAGTCGTTCGGTGGAAACCCGCCGTTCCGCCGGATGGTTCGAAAGAACTATCTGAGGAGGAAGTGCAGTGTCGCACAACCAAGTCCGAGGGCGCGCAGCCCTCGCCGGCGCGTGTACCGCCGCGCTCGCGGTGGTGATTCTGTTGCTGTCATGGGGATCGGCCGGTGCCAGCGGCAGCGTGGGTCCAGCCGCGTCGACCACCCCGGCATGGACCGGATCGTTCGCGAACATGCACACCGCGGGCTGGAATGCCCAGTGGGGAACGACATCCGACACCGCCCAGTGCAACGGCGCGTCCGGCGCGTTCACCTGCAACTGGGGCTACGCCAACCTGCAGGCGGTGAACGACGCCACCGCACCGGGCACCGGCCCGGCGCTCAAGGCCACCTACCCCGCGAACAGCGGGCCACCGAGCTGTTTCCTGACCGTCAGCGGATGCGTGCTCGGCGGCGGGCAGTTCTACCAGGACCTGACGACCAACGGGCAGAACGCGCTGGCCACCAGCCCGAGCCTGGACCTGAAGTACTACTACAACTTCCCGGTCGGCTTCGACTTCGGTGGCAACACGCAGGGCAAGATGCCCGGCCTGTGGGGCGGTGGCGTGCCCGGCTGCGAGAGCGGCGCCCAACACTGCGCCCAGGGCTGGTCCACCCGCTACATGTGGAAGGGCGGCAGCTCCACCGCGCCGAACGGTGAGGTGTACTTCTACACGTCGTCCGGCTCGGGCTTCGGCGCCGACCTGTGCAACGGCAAGTGGAAGTTCCCCGCCGACGGCAAGTGGCATTCGATCGAGCAGCTGACGAACGTCAGCACCGGCTCGATCACGGTGTGGAGCGACGGAGTCGACGTCTGCCAGCTCACGGAACCGTTGCCGGGCGCGCATTCCGGCGTGTTCTTCTCCACGTTCCACGGCGGCCACGACCTGTCGTACAGTCCCAAGAAGACGGTCAGCTCCGAGTTCGCCGACTTCACCCTGTCCACCGACGGCCCCCAGACGACCGGCGGCGGCACCACGACCACGAATCCACCGACCACGACGACCACGGTCCCGCCGACCACCACCATGACGACTGGTGGCGGTAGCTGGCCACTGTCGATCTCCATCGTCAAGACGAAGGACTTCAGCAGCGGCTACACGTCGACCGGCACCGTCACCAACAACACCGGCGGCACGGTGAACGGCTGGAACGTCCAGTTCGACCTCGACCCCAGCATGAACGTCGAAAGCTCGGCAGGCGTCACGGTCATGTCCAGCGGCAACCACTTCACGCTGACCAACACCAGCACGGACGCCACCATCGCGAACGGCGCCAGCCAGACGTTCCAGTTCAGCGGCGACTACACCACCCACTACATCGACCCGACCAACATCACAGCGACCGGCCAGGGCTCCGGCGGCGGCACGACAACAACCGCACCACCGACGACGACCACCACCCCGCCGACCACAACTCCACCAACCACAACTCCATCAACGACAACTCCGCCGACCACGACCCAGCCGACCACGACCGTCCCGCCGACCACGACCGTCCCGCCGACCACCACGACCGGCGGCCCCGGCCCGACACCGTTCAGCCAGGCCCAGATCGACAGCGCGGTCGCGGCACCACTGTTCGCCTGGGCGGCACCGACGTCCGCGGTACCCCGACCCGGTACCAACCCGATCAACATCGGTGAGTCCAAGGTCCTCTACTACCTCGCGCTGGTGGACCGACAGTCGCCGGGTACGAAGGCCACCAACGGAACGACCGTCGACGGCGCGCTGCTGTCCCAGGTGCACAGCATGATCGCCGGCGGCAACGAGCCCGACGCCGACGGCGGCCTTGAGATGTGGGCGCAGGCACCCGTCTCCCAGGCGTTGCTGCTGCTGAAGAACGGGCCGGCGTGGTCCGAACTGTCCGCCGCCGACCAGAACAAGATCACGCTGCTGGAAGCCGCGATGGGTTACGGCAGCAACTACACCTACAACGACGCCAACAACTTCTCGTCCGGTATCTGTGGCTTCGGGAACTTCTCCAAGACCAACAACCCGAACTACAGAGACGGCGGCGTCGACACCGAGATCGCGGCGATCCAGTTCTTCGGTGCGTCCACATGGGACTCGATGTTGACGGGCTTCAGTGACGCCACAGTGACATCGGCACTGAACGCCGCCGGCCTGACCAACGCGGGCGGCTGCTTCAAGACCGTTGGCACAGCGGCGAACGCGGCCATCGGCCGGGCGTTCGTGTACCAGGGGCACCACTCGAGCGACCTGATGGGCCTGTGGAGCGTGCTCGCCGGCAACACGTTCGACAAGACGGCACAGAGCACGGTCAGCCCGGCGCACATCGCGGACGGCACGACGAGCCCGTTCGACGGCCAGTGCTGCATGGGTCACGAGTTCAATTCCACGGACTCCCAGGGCCTGCGCAGTTCGGCACTGTACGTGTTCGAGGGTTGGATGAACGTGACCGGCAGCCGCGTGACCATGGTGGCGCTCGGCAACTTCACCATCGCCAACGCGACCACCGAATCCCAGTACCACATCGGCACGCTGGACCTGAAGTACAAACTCGATCACGGGTACATCAGCCACGCACTCAACCAGAGCGACATCCTGGTCGACGATCACGGCAACCCATCCGCCGACGGGCCGAACGTGAAGGGATTCCTGTACGACTGGGACGCCTACACCGTAGTCGGCGCACCCCAGAGCTGACGGATCACCTTCACCCATCCGGCGGGAGGGGAACGACGGTTCCCCTCCCGCCACACCCCCGCGTCTCGCAAAGGAGCGATGTGCCATGAGCGGGCTTCGCGTCAGGCCACAGTGGACTGTCGTGCTGGTGGTACCGGTGCTGGCCGTCGTCGGCATTCTGGTCGTGCACTTCGGTTCGTCGGCCCCACCGACCGCCGCGACGACGAGCCAGGCCGCCCCGGCGATCCACGACATCACGTGCGACCCCGCCGACCACGGAAACGTCCCAACGGCCGTACACTTGGCTGTTCTGGTCAACGGCCAGGCCAGAGACATCCGCCCCGACATCGGATTCGCCGACGCGCTCGTGACGTACCCCGCCAGCGGCCCACTGGTCACGGCGGCCGACTGCTTCTACTGGCTACACACCGGCCGAGCAGACGGTGTAATCCACGCCGACCCACCACCGACAGCCCGACGCACCTTCACCCTTGGCGACTTCTTCGACATCTGGCGACAACCACTCGGCACCGAAGCGGTCGGCTCCGACGAGGGCCTGGTCACGAGCTACGTCAACGGCCACCGCTACACCGGAAACCCACGCACAATCCCACTGACCGAACACGCCACCATCCAACTGGACGTCGGCGCCGACATCCCACCGACCTCGTACACGTTCCCGGCCGGCACCTGACACTACCGGACCAAGACCGCATATCTAGCGGTTCGCGACGACCCGGACGAGGAAGTAGACCGGCCGATAGCCGGGCAGTAGGTAGTGGCCTTGGGAGTCGACCATCTTCCAGCCGACCCAACAGGTGCCCGGAGCGCTCGGCGCCACCACATTGACGCTGATCCAGGCCATCTGGCCGGGATAGGTGTCGCCGATGGATGCCCGCGCCGGGGTTCGGCAGGTATCGGGGCCAGGTGGTATGTCCATTCGTTGTAGGTAGCGGCCGTGCCAGGTTGTCGATCCGACGTTCTGGATTTGCCAGACCTTCTGGAAATGCTGGTCCACCGTGACCACGGTGTTGTCGGGAATGGTCACGTCGGCGATGAACCGGCTCGCGTCCAAGGACCCGCCCGGCGCCGTGGGACTCCCATTTCCGCTGTTCGCCGTGGCGATCACCCCGGTCACAATGGCGAGCAGCAGGACGGCGATGCCGGCGAACACACCCCGCCTTCGGCGATGGCGACGTAACCGTTCATGCGCCGTAACTGGGGGCGGTTGCAGGTCGTCGACCGGGTCCTCGGGTTCCCTGCGAGCTTGTTCCCAGCGCGCCTGCCACTCCGCTGGGTCGGCACCGCACGCCTTGACGAACTCCCGGGTCGTCTCCCAGGACGGGAAACGTGCTCCGGTGGCGGCTTCGTGCAGCGTGGTGTGCGACACGCATCCGGACAGTTGCGCCATTTTCCGGAACGACGGACTGCCCGCTTCTTCCCGTAATCTTCGCAAAGCGGTCATGAACGCCGAGATCTGATCGGATCTTGGCACGGCAATGTCACTGCGATCCCCCATGATCAACACCCCGTCAAGCCGGTCGTGGTCCGACGTCGGTCGGCTCCCTTGTCGAGGGTATCGGGCCTCGCACGTCGCACGTTACTCTCTGCCGCTCGGTTGTATACGTTCTGTGTCCACTGTGGGCGATCGTGCTGTCAGACGATTGTCAGATTTTGTCAGAGGGGTACCGGACACCCCGCGACAACCATTGCAATGCTCATACGGCTCCAACAAATCTGTGCCCGGCTGAGCCGGACACGTCTGGGGGTTGGGTTGCCGCGATTTCTTGCCTCGATGAAACGGAGACCTGAATGTTCAATCGATTACTGACGCGTGCGGTCACGGTGGCTGCTCTCGGCGCCGCGACCGCTGCCATCGCCACAATTCCCGCGCATGCGGCCGAAGGCAATTTTTTGGTCGTCTCGTCGAACAGATGCGTTGCCCAGGAGATAATCCGGCTCCAGCCCGTCAATGGACAAGCGCACGACTTCATGCTGATCGATCCGACCACCAATGTCCCGAGCTGTTGGTTCGGCATCTGGGACAACAACAGGGGCAGGTGGGCCTACGGCAGCGAGTCGGGCGCGGAGTCACCGCCGATCTACGACGGCCCTGGTGAGTCCCTGACGGGCTGGGTGGCAACGTGGAACGGTTCGGCGTGGGTCGACTGGGCTTCCGGGCCCACCAACTGAACAGCGCGACATAACCGGTAGATCCGTGGGGAGTGCTCGCCCGGACAGGACGGGCACTCCCCACGGCAAATGGTCAGCGGGCGAACGACTCGGCGTAGGCGGCGAATTCGTATGTCGCGTCGAGGCTGCCCGGACGCGGCGGTTCGGCCGGATCCCAGCCGAGTGCGCGGTCGGCCAGCGCCTGCGTGAGCAGTGGGCGCCACTTCGGGTCCAGGTTGTCCAGGCCCCATCGCAGCGCGTCACGCTTGGACGCGACCCGTGCCGTACTCAGCGTGTAGAGGATTCGGCAGTAGGTCGTGACGGCGTACCGCTGCGTCCACGCGACATCGAACGGCGCCCACGTCCGCAGGTCCGCGAGCAGCGTGGGCAACGCCACCCGCATGGCGTCCCGCATCGCCGCCGCCGGTACTTCGTCGACGAGGTCCACAATAGACGGTCCGGCGACGCGGATGCCGTGGTGGCGCAGGATCCAGCGGGTGTGCAGCGTGTTGCAGTGCGTGTCCCAGATCAGCTCGCGGTGCCCGTGGTCGCAGTACAGCCACCGCACGCCCAGCCCGCCCGCGTCCCGCAGCGACACGACATCCGCGTACGAGCCTTCGATGTGCTTGGTCCAGGAACCCGGGCGGGTCGGGATATCGTCCTGCAGCGCGCGCAACTCCGCCACCGCCGGACCGGCCGGCAACCGGTGCTGACGGTGATGAAGTCGCAGTCGCTATTCAGGTCGCCGGCACCGAGGGCGAACGAGCCAAGCATGTCCCGAGCCGCGAAGCCACGCCACGCGATTTCTACGCGCCGGTCACGTTCTTGGCCAATTCCAGGTACTTCGGGGTGAGCTGTTCCCAGCGAGCACGCCAGTCGCTCGGCTCGCGGCCGGCCAGGTAGGTGGCCAGGTCCTCCACGTGTGCCTGCCATCCCGCGCCGTGGTAGGCGTAGTCGGTCAGCGGCAGGCCGCGGTCCTCGATCACCAACTTGGTCCCGTCGTCGTCCGCGGCCAGGACGGCTTCGACGACCGTCTCGTCCGGCTCGCCAGGATTCATCGTGATCTGCAGGCGATGCGGCGAGTCGCACACGTCGACCCGACAGGGGCCGTCCCAGCCGCTGGTGAAGCTGGCGTGGAACTCGCCGCCGATTACCAGGTCGCCCTTGATCACGGCGATCCAGCGGGCGAGACGGTCGGGGTTGGTGAGTGCCGACCACAGGTCGTTGATGTCCGTGTCGTAGCGGTCCGCCATCCGGACCACGCCCTTGCCGTCGGCGGCTCGCAGGCTGCCCACGATCCCGATGTCGTTGGTCATGTCGTGCTCCCTCGTTCTCGTTTTCCTCGTGCGACTTCGGCGTGCAGGGCGGTCATGCGCTGCTGCCACAACGCCTGATAGTGGCCGAGCCATTCATGGACCTGCGCGAGCGGTTCCGGGCGCAGCCGGTAGTACCGCCACTGCGCCCGCTGGTCCACCTCGACCAGTCCCGCCTCCCGCAGCACCCGGAGATGCCGCGAGACGCCCGGCCGTGCGATCGGCAGCAGTGCTGCCAATTCCCCCACGGTCGCCGGACCCCGTCGCAACGCCTCCAGCACCGTGCGCCGGCTCTCGTCCGACAGCGCTTGCAGTACCGCGTCCATGGGCCGAGAACGTACCCAAGCTGGTACGTAACTGTCAAGGTACATAGCCATGGCGGGTCTTGGCGTACGTTGTGGCCCATGCGTATCAGCGCCGACCTGGCCCTGGTCAATGCCGACGTCGTCACCATGAATCCCGCGCGGCCGCACGCCACCGCAGTCGCCGCACGGGCTGGCCGGATCATCGCGGTCGGCGACGACGCCGAGACCCGCGACCACTGCGACGGCCGCACCGAGATCCTCGACCTGCACGGGGCCTGCCTGCTGCCCGGTCTCACCGACGGGCACCTGCATCCCGTGCTGGGCCTCGACTTGACGGCCGGTGTCGACCTCGCCGACTGCGCCACCATCGACGCCGTACGGGCCCGCCTCGCGGCCACGCCGAGCGTCGACGGCTGGGTGCGGGGTTACGGGCTCGACCCGAACGTGTTCGTCGACGGCGTGCCAAGGGCCGACCTGTTCGAGGACGTGCTGCGCGGGGTGCCCGCCTTCCTGTGGGTGAACGACGGGCATTCCGTGCTCGCCAGCCACGCCGCGCTGGCCATGGCCG
>DATBCR010000262.1:0-9127 GCA_036270375.1 Pseudonocardiaceae bacterium
GTGTACGCGACCCGGCCGGACGCGATGCTCGCCGCGCTGCCGTTGCCGAGATAGCCCTCAAGGCCGGCCGGCACGTCGATCGGCCGAGAACCGTAGTCGTTGTACATGATGCCGACGAACACGCCGGTTGTGCTGCCGCGCAACGACTTCGGGTCGATCCCGGCCCGTTCGACCGCCTCCCAGGCGGTTTCCAGCAACAGCCGCTGCTGCGGGTCGATGGCCAGCGCCTCACGCGGTGAGATGCCGAAGAACTCCGGGTCGAACTCATCCGCGTCGTGCAGGAAACCGCCCTCGCGGGCATAGCACGTGCCGGGTGTCTCGGGATCGGGGTCGTAGAGCGCGTCGAGATCCCAGCCGCGGCGGGTGGGGAACGGACTGATCGCGTCGACGCCGTCCGCGACCAGTCGCCACAGGTCCTCCGGCGACCGGACGCCACCGGGATAGCGGCAGCTCATCGAGACGATCGCGATCGGTTCGCGACCGGCGTCCTCCATGTCGCGTAGGCGTTGTCGGGTCCGAGCCAGATCGGTGGTGACGCGCTTGAGGTAATCCCGAAGTCTGTCCTCACGCAGTCCAGACAGTTCGCTCGCAAGCTCGCTCACGCGTTCACCTCACATGTCAGACACCCTCCGCCGCAGTCACCACAGGTGTGCGGACCGGACCGACGTAGCGGTCCAGCAGCGCGGGCAGATAGCTCGGCCCGAAGCCGTATTCGTCCCATTCCGGCATGATCTTGCGCAGGCGCTCGGTGGAGATCATGGTGCGCACCGCGCCCGGCTTCTCGATGATCTCCCGCCGCGCCGTGATACCGAGCCGCCGCTCGATTTCGGTCACGATCCGTTCGACGCGTTCCGGGTAGCCGGTGGCCACGTTCACGATCTGGTCGGTCAGCTCGTGCTCGAGTATCCGGTCCAGCGCCGCGATGACATGCCGCACGTCGATCAGATCCCGGTACACGTTCTTGTGCACGGCCACGAGACCCGTGCGGATCTGTGACGCGAGCGCGGGCACGAGCTGGTGCGGCTGCTGGCCGCTGCCGACGACATGGCTCAACCGCACCGCAAGCCAGCGCGTGCCACACTGTGCCAGCACCGCCTCGATCGCCAGCTTGTGCCGGCCGTAGGGGGTGGTCGGGAACACCGGCCCCTCCTCGTGCCCCGGCGAGTCCAGCGCCCCGTACATGCCGTCCGACGACGTGGAGAAGAACACCACCGTGCGGCCCTGCCAGCGGCACCGCCGGGCCACGTCGTAGACCAGGTTCGCCTCCCGGTCGAAGTCCGCGACGGACGCCGCGAGCGTTTTGGTCACGCCAGCGGCGATCACGGTCACGTTCGCGTAGCGGTCCCGGAACGCCTCTGTCAGGTATTGCGCGAGGAAACCGCGACCGACGACATCCACTGCTCCTCCGTCCCGTGGCCGGCCAACACCATCCTGAATTTCGCCGGGCCGTCTGTGTCGAGGTCATCACAGCGGGCGAACTCCAGTCCACGGCTTGCACCGAATTCTGGCTATTCACCAGTGCTCACTTCCCAAGTCACGGGTAACCGGTGCACGCCGTAATGGAGCATGTCGTCGCGCAACACGATTTGCTCGTGCGGCACGGCGAGGCGCAGATCGGTGCAACGGTCGAACAGCGCGCGGAATCCGATCCGCATGGTGAGCCGGGCGAGGTGTTGGCCGATGCACTGGTGCACGCCGTGTCCGAACGCGACGTGGCCCTGGGTGACGCGGCCGACGTCGAGTACGTCCGGATCGGCGAAATGGGCGGGATCCCGGTTCGCCGCCGCCAACGCGAGCACGACGGTCTCGCCGTCGGCGATGGTGTGCTCGCCGATGCGCACGTCGCTCAGGGCACAGCGGCTGGCGCCAAGATGGGACACCGTGAGGTAGCGCAGCAGTTCCTCGATCCCGTTGTCCCACAAGCCCGGTTCGGCCCGCAGCCGGCGGAGCTGGTCCGGGTGGCGCAGCAGGGCGAACGTGCCGAGGGCGAGCATGTTGGTCGTGGTGTCGAAACCGCCGCCGACCAGTGCCCACGTCAGGTTCACCAGCTCGTCGTGCGCCAGCTCACCGGTCTGGACCAGTGCACCGAGCAGGCCAGTCGACTCCGGTGTGGTCTCGGTGACGAGGCGGTCGAGGATGCCGCTGATCGTGGTGATCGCCGCGATCAGCTCGTCCAGTGTGTACCGCATCCGGGCCACCACGGTGAGGTGGTGCAACAGTTCCAACCGGTCCGTTTCCGGCACGCCGACCAGTTCGCACATCAGCCGGGTGGCCAGGGGTTCGGCGTACGCGGTGACAAGGTCGGCGCTCGGGCCCGCACCCAGCATCGTGTCCAGCAGTTCGGCCGCGATCCGGGCCGCTATCGGCTCCAGCAGGCGGATCCGCCGCACGGTGAAGTGTTTCGCGAGCAGGCGCCGGTAGCGGGTGTGCTCCGGCGCGTCCATCTTGTTGAACGTGCCGGGCGCCGCCGGTTCGGGTGCGTAGACGTCCATCGGGAACGGCGGCGGGATCGGCAGTGCGACCAGTTCCTGGCGGTGGCTGAACCGCGGATCGGCCAGGATTGCACGAACTTCGGCCAATGTCGTGACCAGCCAGCCGTTTCGGCGCCGCGGGCTGAGTACGAACTCCAGCCGGCTGACCGGTTCCCGCTCGCGCAGCGTGCGGTACTCGTCGGGCGGATCGAACGGGCAGCTGCGTTTGTCCGGCAATGTGGTCATGAACGCCCCCGCACCAGTAGTCGGGCCTCGATCTGGTCCGCGGCGCGACTCGCGCCACCTGCCGTGCGGACCTCGTTCCGCAGTACTCGCACCCGGCCGAGGACCTCGTCGTCGGCCGACAGCGCGAGCGTGGTGTCGCGGACCGTGGCCGCGCTCACGGCGTCGCGTTCGATGACGGCACCGAGCCCGAGTTGCAGGATCCGGCCGGCGTTGATCTTCTGTTCCGGGTGGTGCGGCACGGCGATCACCGGCGTGCCGAAATACAGGGCTTCCATGATGCTGCCCATACCGCCCTGGCACAGGAACAGCGACGCGTGCCGCAGCACCTCGGCGTGCGGCACCCAGCGGTGCGCCTCGACATTCGGCGGCAGCGGACCGAGCCAGGCCGGATCGACCCGGTTGCCCAGTGTCAGCACGACATGCCACGGCAGGCCGGCGAACGCCTCGGCACACGTGCGGAAGAAGTCCGGCTGGTCGTTGACCGTGGTGCCCAACGTGATCAGCAGCACCGGGTGTCCGCTGGCCGGCGGGTGCCACGTCGTCGGGCCGGTGGGGGCGGTCGTGGTGGGGCCGACGAAGCAGTAGCGGTCGTCGAACGTGTCGCCGGCCGGCTGGAAACGCCGTGGCACGAACACGACCGTGTACTCGTCGTCGCCGGTGAAGAACTCGTCCAGGGTGACGTGTCCGAGGTCGTGGTCGGTGAGGTAGTCCCGCAGCCGCGTCACGAACCGCGCCAGCGCCGGGTGGGTCGGGTCGATGGCCGGTCCGAACCGCTGGCCTTCCTTCGTCAGCGAGAAATGCTCGTTCGACGCGACCGTCGCCGACAACTGCACGGTCGGCACACCCCAGGTGCGGGCCAGCAGCCGGCCGGGCGCCCACAGGGTGGTGTCGTAGACAAGCAGATCCGGTGGCCCGCCGGCAAAAGCTCGCTGGATCGCCGGGACCGTCGCCATGGTTTCTTCCAGCAGCCGCAGCGGTGCTCGCGCGCTCTCGTCCGCGCTGAGCTGGTCCGGCGACGACGTGCACAGCTCGGTGCCGTAACCGACTACCCGGGCACCCGTGGCCCGGACCCGTTCGGTGAACTCGTCCGACGCGAGACACGTGACGCGGTGGCCGCGCCGGACGAGCTCGGCCACCACCGGCAACTCCGGCGTCATGTGGCCATATGCCGGATACGGCAGGAAGGCGATCTCGCGACCGGCCATCGGTGGCTCCTATTCGGCGGCGACGGGCTCGGCGGCTGACGTGGCCATTGAGTTGGGGCGCCACCGTTCGATCACGGACAGCGCGGGCGATGTGGCCACTGTGGACACGAGCGTCATGATCACGAGCATGGTGAACAGCGTCGGGCTGATGATCTTCAGGTCGAGCCCGATGTTGAGCACCACGAGTTCGGTCAGGCCACGGCAGTTCATCAGCACGCCGACCGACCACGAGTCCCGCCGGTCGATCCCGGACAGCCGCGCGGCCACCAGGCTGCCACCCAGCTTGCCGAGCATGGCCAGCACGATGATCAGCAGGCACCAGCCCCACAGCGACCAGCTCGCGCCGAGCAGCCCGAATTTCGTTCGCAGTCCGGTATAGACAAAGAACAGCGGTAGCAGCAGCGTCACGGTGAGGCCGTGCATCTGGCCGGTGGCCCGGTTCACCGGCAGCGAGCCGCGCGGCGTGATGACACCGAAGACGAACGCGCCGAAGATCGGGTGGATGCCGATCTCGTTGGTGGCCAACGAGGACAACAGCAGGCCTGCCAACAGGACCGCGAGCACCGCGGTCTCCGGCAGCGCGCGCTGGCCACTGTCCTTCGGCGCGAACAGCCTGCGCAGCAACGGCCGCACCACGGTCAGCATGAAAGCGAAGAACGCCACCGTGAGCACGACGGTCCAACCGGACGCGGCGATCGACGTGGCGCTCGCGATGGCCGTCACCAGCGCCAGCAGGCACCACGCGGTGATGTCGTTGATCGCGGCGCAGCTCAGCGCCAGCGCCGCGATCGGCTGCTTGTTCATGCCCCGGTCGGTGATGATCCGCGCCAACACCGGAAACGCCGTGACACTCATCGAAACCGCGATGAACAACGCGAACGGCAGCCGGCCGACACCGGCACCGAGCGAGCCGTGCAGCGCGATCGCGAGCACGATGCCGGACAGGAACGGCACCGCGATACTGGCGTGGCTGACCAGAACTGCCGCCCTGGTGCGCCGCCGGACCAGCTCGATGTCCAGCTCGTAGCCGACCAGGAACATGAACAGCACGAGCCCGATCTGCGACAGCGTGTTGATCGTGGACGTCAGGTATGCCGGGAAGATCCACGCGTACGCGGCCGGCCACACCCAGCCGAGGAACGACGGCACGAGCAGGACGCCGGCGAAGATCTCGCCGATCACCGCCGGCTGCCACAGTTTCCGGGCCGCACCGGACAGCAGCCGGCAGGTCAGGAAGATCACCGGCAGCGCGAACAGCAGCTTCGGCAACGGGTCGGGTGCGGTAGCGGTGTGATGGGCCGGGGCGCTGTGGTCGTCACCGGCGCCGATCCGCAGCAGCAGCACGGCCAACGCGAGCGGCAGCAGCACCATCGCCAGATAGGCGAGGCCCGATCTGGCCAGCTTGCGGTTCGCGGTGGCCGGCGCCTCCCGCACGGTTGTCGACATGTTCCCTCCGGGTCGCGGGACGGCCCGCCGGCACCGATAGCGCGGGTGCCCGGCGGGCCGTCTCGGCTGTCCGAACGTTGTCGGAACGCTTGTCAGAACAGGGCAAGCGCCGACGAGGACGCCTTGAGGTTGCCGAGGTGCCGGTGCCACAGGTGGGTCGGATCAGCCTCGACCGCGGCCACGTACTCCTTCATCGCGGTCAGCGCCGCCGGCTCCGCCGCGTCGTAGACGTCGCCCTGCAGCATCTGGATGACGTCCTTGCGGTACCGCGGATCGTCGATGAACGCGGTGAACAGCACGTTCAACCGGTAGTACATCGAGATGAAGTCGTACCAGATGTTCACGCCGCGTCGTAACGTGTTCACGTAGTTGTCGAAACGGGGCCGGCGGAAATCGCCTGCCTCGTGTGCGGCGATGACATCTTTGGCGGCCAGCCGGCCGCTATTCATCGCGACGCTCACGCCACTGGAGAAGATCGGGTCGACGAACCGGGCCGCGTCGCCGATCAGCAGCATCGAGTCGCCTGCGATCTGTTTCATGCCGTAGCTGTAGTCGCCCTCGGTCTTGAAACGGCGGACCCGGGTGGAGTTCTTCAGCGCGTCCAGCATTTCCGGCCGGGTGCCGACCGAGGTCCAGAAGAAGTCCTCGAGATTGTCCTTGGCCGCCTTGAACCGCGCTTTCTGGGTGACGACACCGATCGACGTGATGGTTTCGGTGATCGGGATCTGCCAGACCCAGGTGTCCTCCTCCGGCAGGAAGTGCACGTGGATGTAGTCGGCGTCCTCGGGTCTACGGGCCAGCGACGCCCGGTCAAGGCCCTCGAACCAGGTGTGCACCGCGTACTGGTTGAACACCGCGTCCGGCACCTTCACCTTGAGCTGGCTGCCGAGCAGCGTCTGCCGGCCGCTCGCGTCCAGCACCATCCGCACGGCCACCGGCACGGGGTTGTTGCCGATCCTCGCCTGCAGCACGGGACGATCGGGGTCGGTGAAGTCGACCCGGTTGATCCGGACGCCTTGGAACACCTTGGCGCCCAACTCCTCCGAGTGCTTGAGCAGCAACTGATCGAACTGGCCCCGGTCGACGTGCCACGCGTAGATCCGGTCGACGCCGGCCTGGTCGCGTTCCTCGTAGGCGATTTCGGCGACGCCGAGGCCGTGCGATCCGGCGTCGAAGTCGAGGGTGCTGGTCGGCCGGGTGTCCGCGCTCGTCCACGCGGCGCCGTACTTGCGCGGGAAGCCGGCCGCCTCGACCTTGTTGATGACCCCGATGTCGTGCATGACCGGGATCACCGCCGGCACAAGGGATTCACCGACGTGCTCGCGCGGGAACACCTCGCCCTCGAACACGGCGACGGACAGGCCGGCCTTCGCAAGGTAGGAGGCGGCGGTCGAGCCGGCCGGCCCGCCGCCGATGATCCCCACGTCGTAGTCGTACTCGCCGGTCACGCTGTTCTCCGTTCAGGTAGGGACTGCCGGGGGGATCGACCTAGTGGACCGGTGTACGCAGCGACGTGACCAGGTCGGTGATGCTCTCCACATCCTTGAAGTGCCGGCTCACCATGTCGGTCGGCGGCACGCGCACGCCGAACTCGTCGCGGATGTAGGCCACCAGCCGGGTGGTCTCGATGGAGTTGAGGAGCCCCCAGTCCAGCAGGGGCGTCGTGGTGGTGAAGTCCGTCACGTCCTTGCCGTCCAGCAGTTCCCGGCGCACGAACGCAACGAGCCGGTCGATCACGTACGAGCGCTCGTCGTCTGACATGAATCCTCCAGATAGCTGGACGGCGTTGGGGGTACCAGCGGTGTTGGTCAGTCGGTGCCGGCGTCGTGGCCGACCTTGTCGCGGAGACCCCTGCGGGCGCGCGGAATCTGCGACGTCTCCGGGGTGATGTGCTTGCGGGGCGGGAAAGCGACGTAGCGGCCGCCGGCCATCTTGGCCTTGAAGTTCTTCATCCAGCCGTGATGGCCGAAGTGGCCGTACTTGTCGAAGCCCACCAGGGAAATGCCGCTGCGGTCGTAGTTTCCGCCGACCAGCAGGGTCCACTGGCGGAAGTCCGGGTACTCGTTGTGCAGGTGGTGGTACGTGAGAATGAACGCCAGGTACCGGCGGAAGTCCATGCCGTCGAGGCCTTCGTCCTCGTAGACCCGGGAGATGGTCTGGGTGCTCTGGCCCATCATCTCCGGGATCGGCGACGCCGAGCACACCAGCCAGTGCGACTCGTCGGTCATGGGACTGCGGATCATGCCCTTGTCGACGTCCCAGTTGAAACCGCACACCAGCTTGCCGGCCTCGATCATGTGTCCCTCGGAGATCTCCTGCGGGACATAGATGAGCATTTCGTTGGTGGCTTCGAGTTCGTCGATCTCGGACTGCGTGAATGGACACGGCTTCACGAATATCTCGGTCGTCCCGTAAATACTGTGAACCATGTCTTCGAGATTGTCGGGCATATGCATGTGCGACCCCGTCCCGGATACCTTGTGTGCCTGGTGCTGGTGCTGCCGGATGTATTCCTATCAGCGGCGACCTGGGGAAATCCTTAGTAGAACTGGGATTTCTCGGTGGAATCCAGCAGGGCGACCGTGTTGCTCGCCGGATTGATGACGGTGCTCACCAGGTCGAAGTAGCCGGTGCCGACCTCGCGCTGGTGCCGGGTCGCGGTGTAGCCGTCGGCCTCGGCCGCGAACTCGCGCTCCTGCAGTTGTACGTAGGCCGACATGCCGGTCTCGGCGTAGCCGTGCGCGAGGGCGAACATCGAGTGGTTCAGGGCGTGGAAGCCGGCCAGCGTGATGAACTGGAACTTGTAGCCCATGTGGCCGAGTTCGCGCTGGAACTTGGCGATCGTCGCGTCGTCGAGATGCTTGCGCCAGTTGAACGACGGCGAGCAGTTGTACGCAAGCAACTGGTCCGGGTAGGCGGCCTTGATCGCCTCCGCGAAGTGCCGCGCCACCTCGAGATCCGGCTTCGACGTCTCCATCCACAGCAGATCCGAGTACGGCGCGTACGCCAACCCACGGGCGATGCACGGTTCGAGGCCGCCACGAACCCGGTGGTAGCCCTCGGGAGTGCGCTCGCCGAGCACGAAGCGGCGGTCCCGCTCGTCGACGTCACTGGTGATCAGGTTCGCGGCCTGCGCGTCGGTGCGGGCCACGATGAGCGACGGCACGTCGCACACGTCCGCCGCCAGCCGCGCCGCCTTGAGCGTGCGGATGTGTTGGCCGGTCGGGATGAGCACCTTGCCACCGAGGTGGCCGCACTTCTTCTCCGCAGCCAACTGGTCCTCCCAGTGCACGCCGCTGGCCCCCGCCGCGATCATCGCCTTCATCAACTCGAAGGCGTTGAGCACGCCACCGAAACCGGCCTCCGCGTCGGCGACGATCGGGGCCAGCCAGTGCGGCGCGCCCGGCTCGTTCTCGGCCCAGCTGATCTGGTCGGCGCGCAGCAGTGCGTTGTTGATCCGCCGCACCACCTGCGGCACCGAGTTCACCGGGTACAGGCTCTGGTCCGGGTAGGTGTGCCCGGACAGGTTCGCGTCCGCGGCCACCTGCCAGCCGGACAGGTAGATCGCCTTCAGGCCGGCCCGAACCTCTTGCACCGCTTGGTTTCCGGTCAACGCCCCGAGCGTGTTGACGTAGTCTTGCGTGTGCAGCAGGTGCCACAGCCGTTCCGCGCCGAGGCGGGCCAGTGTGTACTCCTCGCCCACGCTGCCGCGCAGGCGGATCACGTCATCGGCCGAGTAGTCCCTGCGCACCCCGCGCC
>DATBCR010000263.1:0-1871 GCA_036270375.1 Pseudonocardiaceae bacterium
CGCCGCGCGCGACGCGGTCGTGGCAGCCGAGTGGCACCGTCCTGATCACCGGCGGCACGGGTGCGCTTGGCGGCCATGTCGCCCGCTGGCTTGCCGGGGCCGGTGCGGAACACCTTGTCCTGGCCAGCCGTCGAGGCGAAGCGCCGGAACTGGCCGAAGAACTGCGGGCGCTCGGTGTCCGGGTGACCGTCGCCGCGTGCGATGTGGCCGATCGGGCGGCGCTGGCGGCGCTGATCGAGGCTGTCGGCCCGATCCGTTCCGTTGTGCACGCGGCGGGGCTTGCGCAGTCGCCGGACGCCAAGATCGCCGGTGCGGCCAACCTGCACGCCCTGTTCGGCGACCGTGAGTTGGACGCGTTCGTGCTGTTCTCGTCCATCGCCGGTGTGTGGGGCTCCGGTGGCCAGAGTGGTTACGCCGCAGGCAATGGGTACCTCGACGGCCTGGCCAGGCAGCGCCGGGCCGCTGGCTTGACCGCGACATCGGTGGCGTGGGGGCCGTGGGCCGGTGGCGGCATGCTGGCCGCCGAAGGTGCCGAGGACCACCTGCGCCGACGCGGTCTGGCACCCCTGCAGCCGGACCTGGCCATCGCGGCGCTACAGCAGGCGCTCGACCTCGACGAGACGACCGTGACGGTCGCCGACGTCGACTGGGCGAGATTCGCGCCCGGCTTCACGGCCGCCCGCCCCAGCCCACTCCTGAGCGACCTGCCGGAAGTGCGGCAGGCCCTGAAAACCCCGGCACCACAGGACAACAGCCTGGCGGCCCGGCTCCGCACCCTCGCGCCGGCCGAGCAGGAACGGGAACTGCTGGAACTGGTGCGCGGCGAAGCGGCCGTCGCCCTCGGGCACGCCGGGCCGGACGCGGTGGCGCCCGATCGGGCGTTCCGTGATCTCGGCTTCGACTCGCTCACCGCGGTCGACCTGCGCAACCGACTGATCGCGGCCACCGGTCTCGCCCTGCCGGCCACGCTGGTGTTCGACTACCCGGCCGCAGGCGTGCTCGCGACCCATCTACGAGACGAACTCCTCGGCAGCACAACGGTTGCGGTCACGGTAAGAGCCGCAACCACGGACGAGCCGATCGCCATCGTCGGGATGAGTTGCCGGTTCCCGGGCGGCATCGAGACGCCGGACGACCTGTGGCGCCTCGTCGACACCGGCGGCGACGCCATCACCGGCTGGCCGCTCGACCGCGGCTGGGACGTGGACGGCCTGTACGACCCCGACCCGGACGCGCCCGGCCGCAGCTACTCCCGCGACGGCGGCTTCCTGGTCGGCGTTGCCCGCTTCGACCCGGCGTTCTTCGAGATGAGCCCCCGCGAGGCGCTGGCGACCGACCCCCAGCAGCGGCTGCTGCTCGAGGGGGCGTGGGAGGCGCTGGAGCGGGCGAACATCGACCCGAAGTCGTTGGCCGGCAGCCGATCCGGCGTGTTCATCGGCGCGGGCGCGTCGGGCTACGCGTCCGGGTTGCACGAGGTGCCGGAAGGGCTCGGCGGGCACCTGCTGACCGGCAACGCGGGCAGCGTGCTGTCCGGCCGGATCGCCTACGTACTCGGGCTGGAAGGCCCGGCGATGACGATGGACACCGCGTGCTCGTCGTCCTTGGTCGCGCTACACCTCGCCGTCCGTTCGCTGCGGTCCGGTGAGTGCACGCTGGCGCTGGCCGGTGGTGTCGCCGTGATGGCCAATCCGGGTGCGTTCGTCGAATTCAGCCGGCAGCGCGGGCTCGCGCCGGACGGCCGCTGCAAGGCGTTCGCCGATCACGCGGACGGCACCGGTTGGTCCGAGGGTGTCGGCATGCTGGTGGTAGAACGGCTGTCCGACGCCCAGCGGCTCGGGCACACCGTGCTGGCCGTCGTGCGCGGCTCCGCG
>DATBCR010000264.1:0-7205 GCA_036270375.1 Pseudonocardiaceae bacterium
GGACAGCTCCCACGGATCCTCGCCGTCGTAGAAGGCGTTGCGGTCGCCCTCGAACAGGCTGACGTGGGTGTGCATGCCGGACCCGGGCTGCTTGCTGAACGGCTTGGGCATGAACGACGCGCGGACGCCCTGCGTCAGTGCAACCTCCTTGACGACGTAGCGGAAGGTCATGACGTTGTCGGCCATGGTGAGGGCGTCGGCGTAGCGCAGGTCGATCTCCTGCTGGCCGGGGGCGCCCTCGTGATGGCTGAACTCGACCGAGATGCCCATCGCCTCCAGCGCCTCGATGGCCAGGCGGCGGAAGTGGGTCGCGGTGGCGTGGCTGGCCTGGTCGAAGTAGCCGCCGTTGTCGGCCGGTTCGGGTTCGCTGCCGTCGACAGGGACCGTGGCGAGCAGGAAGAACTCGATCTCGGGGTGGACGTAGCAGGTGAAGCCGGCTTCGGTGGCCTTGGCGAGGGTACGGCGCAGGACGTGCCTCGGGTCGGCCCACGACGGTGAGCCGTCCGGCATGGCGATGTCGCAGAACATGCGGGCCGAGTAGTGGTCGCCGGCGCCGGTTTCCCACGGCAGGACCTGGAACGTGGCGGGGTCCGGTTTGGCGACCATGTCCGACTCGTAGACGCGGGAGAAGCCCTCGATGGCCGAGCCGTCGAACCCGATGCCCTCGGCGAAGGCGCCCTCCAGCTCGGCGGGCGCGACGGCGACCGACTTGAGGAACCCGAGCACGTCGGTGAACCACAGCCGGACGAACCTGATGTCGCGTTCCTCCAGCGTGCGTAGCACGAACTCCTGCTGACGGTCCATGTCCGCAGAGTAGGCAGCGCCTGTTAACGGCGCGTTTCGGGGCTGTGGATCCCACGGGTGGTTGAACGGTGACACACCGTCGACGAGTGGTCTTGCAGATCACCCGGAACGGGGGTACGAACAGGGCGGATGCGACGAAGGCTAACGGAACGGAGCGACCGCCCATGGCTGACACCGCCGCTGCGCCAAGGCAACGCCTCACACCCGACCAGCGGAACTCGTTCATCGCGGCCCAGTTGGGCTGGACGATGGACGCGTTCGACTACTTCATCGTGGTGTTGGTGTATGCCGACATCGCCAAGGACTTCCATGTGTCGCTGACGAAGATGGCCTTCCTGACGACGGTCACGTTGTTGATGCGGCCGATCGGGGCGTTCCTGTTCGGGTTGTGGGCGGACCGGGTCGGGCGGCGGGTGCCGTTGATGGTGGACGTCTGCTATTACTCGTTGATCGGGTTCCTGTGTGCGTTCGCGCCCAATTACACGGTGCTGTTGGTGTTGCGGTTGTTGTACGGGATCGGGATGGGTGGCGAGTGGGGGCTCGGGGCGGCTCTCGCGATGGAGAAGATTCCGGTGAATCGGCGCGGGTTCTTCTCAGGGTTGTTGCAGGAGGGGTATTCGTTCGGGTATCTGTTGGCTTCGTTGGCCTATCTTGTGGTGCACATCGAGTTCGGGTTGTCGTGGCGGTGGCTGTTCGGGCTGAGCATCGTGCCGGCAGGTATCAGCCTGCTGGTGCGGTCGCGGGTGCGGGAGTCGGAGGTGTGGGAGCGGGCGCGGAGCACGATGCGGGCCACGCGGACGTCGTTCCGGGACGTGCTGCTCAATCCGGCGGTGGTGCGGCGGTTCATTTATCTGATCGTGTTGATGACGGCGTTCAACTGGATGAGCCACGGGACGCAGGACGTTTATCCGACGTTCCTGAAGGCGACGAAGGACGGCGGCGCCGGGTTGTCGGCCACCACGGCCACGTGGATCGCGGTCATCTACAACGTCGGGGCGATTATCGGCGGGCTGGTGTTCGGGACGTTGTCTGAGCGGTTCGGGCGGCGGTACACCGTGGTTTTCTGCGCGGTGCTGGGGTTGCCGATCGTGCCGTTGTTCGCGTATTCGCACACGGCGGCGATGCTGTGTCTCGGGTCGTTCCTGATGCAGGTCGCGGTGCAGGGGGCGTGGGGTGTGATTCCGGCGCATCTGACCGAGATGTCGCCGGACTCGATCCGCGGGTTCTATCCGGGCGTCACCTATCAGCTCGGCAACTGCCTTGCCGCCTTCAACCTGCCGATCCAGCAGAGCCTGGCCGCGTCGCACGGGTACGGGTTCGCGTTGACGGTGACCATCGTGCCGGTGCTGGTGGCGGTCGCGCTGCTGACCGGGTTCGGGCGGGAGGCCAAGGGGGTGCGGTTCGGGGAGCCCGAAGTGGCCGGCGGGCTGATCGGGTCACGGAACGGGTGACACCTCGGTCGGCGATGGCGGCTCGGCCCTACCATCGGCGCATGCGTCGTATCGGGATCGTTGTCGGGTTGGCCGTCGGCCTTGTCGGGCTCGTCGCGGGCTGTTCGTCCGGTGGGTCGGCGAGTACGGCGAACCTGCCGGCCGCGTCGACCCTGTTGGCCAGTGCCGGCACGTCGATGGCGTCGGTGACGAGCGTGCACTTCAGCATCGTGGTGAACGGGACACTGGCGGGGGTGCCGATCCAGAACGCGGACGGGGACCTCAACGCGCAGGGCAACGCCAAGGGAAACGCGAAGGTCGCGCTGCTCGGACAGCTCACGCAGGTGGATTTCGTGCTGGTGAACAAGATCTTCTATCTCAAGGGGCCGACCGGCGGGTACCAGAAGATCCCGGCCAGTCTCGCGGGGAGCCTGTTCGATCCTTCGGCGATTCTCGATCCGAACCGTGGGATCGCGAAGATCCTCACGAGTGTGCAGGGCGGGCAGACGCAGGCGAAGGAGTCGGTGAACGGGACCGACTGCTACAAGATCACCGGGAAGGTCGGCAAGGCGATCGTGTCGTCGCTGATTCCGGGGATCAGTGTGGATGTGGACGCGACGCTGTGGGTGGCCGCGGACAGCAAGAACCTGCCGGTGAAGGCGTCGTTCGCGGTGCCTGGATCGGGTGGCAGCCAAGGGGCCACGGTGGATGTGACCTTCTCGAACGTGAACGCGCCGGTCACCGTAACCGCGCCCGCGTCCTGATCCGCCGGTGACCGCCGAGGCCGCTGTCGCGGTGCGACCGCGTCGTGGGTTGGCCATCGGGGCCGGTGGGATCGCGGTGCTGCTGGCCGCGCTCGACGCCTACGTGGTCGTCGGCGTGTTGCTGGATGTGGTGCGGGACATGCGGATTCCCGTCAATCACCTGGAGTTGGCCACGCCGATCGTGACCGGGTATCTGCTCGGGTACGTGGCCGCGATGCCGCTGCTCGGCCAGTTGTCGGATCTGTTCGGGCGGCGGGTGTTGCTGCAGGCGTGTCTCGCGGTGTTCGGGGTCGGGTCGGCGTTGACGGCGATGTCCGGTGGGGTCACGGCGTTGGTGGTCGGCCGGGCCGTGCAGGGGATCTCCGGTGGGGCTTTGTTGCCGGTCTCGTTGGCGTTGGCCGGGGATCTGTGGCCGGAGCGGCGGCGGCGGGCCGAGGTGCTCGGATTGCTTGGGGCTGCACAGGAACTGGGGAGCGTGCTCGGGCCGCTGTACGGGGTCGGGCTGGCGGCGTTGGTGGGGTGGCGTGGGCTGTTCTGGGTGAACGTGCCGTTGGCGGCTGTGGCGATGCTGGCGGTGACGGTGGCCATTCCGGGTGGGCGCGGGGTTCGGAGCGGGCGGCCGGACTTCGTCGGTGGCGGGTTGTTGGCGTGGGCGCTCGGGTTGTTGGTGATGGGGCTCTACAACCCGGATCCGGAGCATTCCGTGTTGCCGGGGTGGGGTGTGCCGGTGTTGGTGTCGGCCGGGGTGTTGGTGGTCGCGTTCGTGGTGTGGGAGTCGCGGGCCCGGCATCGGCTGCTCGATCCGGCCGGGGTGCGGATGCGGCCGTTTCTCGCGACGTTGGGTGCGAGCCTGTTCGCGGGTGCGGCGTTGATGGTGACGTTGGTCGACGTCGAGTTGTTCGCGCAAACGTTGCTGGGCATGGATTCCGGGCAGTCGGCGCTGCTGTTGGTGCGGTTTCTGATCGCGTTGCCGGTGGGGGCCGTGGTGGGTGGGCGGATCGCGGGGCGGTTGGGTGACGCGGTGGTGGGGTGTGGCGGGATGCTCATCGCGGCCGGGGGGTATTTGTTGATCTCGCGGTGGCCGGTGGATGTGCTTGCCGCGCATTATGTTCTCGGGCCGCTTGCGTTGCCCACGTTGGATACCGATCTTGCGATCGCGGGGCTGGGGTTGGGTTTGGTGATCGCGCCGTTGTCGGCCGCGGTGTTGCGGGTGGTGCCGGCCGGGCAGCACGGGGTGGCGTCGGCCGGGGTGGTCGTGGCGCGGATGACGGGGATGTTGGTTGGGGTGTCAGGGTTGTCGGCGTGGGGGCTGCATCGGTTCCACGCGTTGACGGCCACGTTGAACACGCCGTTGCCGTTCGGGGTCACGGTGGACGTGTTCAAGCGGGAACTTGCGGTTTATGAGACCGCGTTGAAGGCGGCTTTGTTGACCGAGTATCGCGAGATCTTCTTGGTCACGGCCGGGATCTGCGTGGTGGGTGCGGTGTTGGCGGCGTTGGTCGGCCGCCACCGGTGAGTCAGCGGGTGCAGCGGGTGCCGGCCGGCGGGAGTGTCAGGTTGATCAGGTAGTCCGTGCCTGCCCTGTCCACGCACCCGATTCCTTGCAGGAACGCGGTGTGCTGGGTGCCTTCGAACGTGAGCAGTCCGCCGCCGAGGGCCTTGGCCAGGTTCACGCCGGCCTGATACGGGGTGGCCGGATCGTTCGTCGTGGACACCACGAGGACCGGGGGCAGGCCGGGGACGCTCGGGGTGTGCGGCTTGCCGGTCGGCGGGACCGGCCAGACGGTGCACGCGTCGGCCTGTGCGGTGGCCGGGCGGCCGTCGTCAAGGAACGGGGCGACCTGCTTGTAGCGCTGGGCCGCGGTGAGCTGGAGGGTCGGGTCGGTGACGGGTGGGTCGTCGACGCAGCGGATCGCGTTGAACGCGTCCTGCTCATTGGAGTAGGTGCCGGTGGGGTCGCGGCCGTCGTAGACGTCGGCGAGGGTCATTAGGGTGCTGCCCCTGCCCTGTTGGAGGTCGTTGAGGCCGTTGTTCAGGTAGCCCCAGTAGGACTGCGAGTAGAGGGCCTGGATGGTGCCGGTCGTCGCGTCGTCGTAGGACAGCCTGCGGCCGTCGCCGACCGCGACCGGATGCGTCAGGAGCGGGTTGACCAGGCCGCGGTAGGCCTGGGTGGCGTTCTTCGGGTCCCTGCCGAGTGCGCAGTGCTGTTGTTTCGCGCACCACGCGGCGAACTGGGTGAAGGCGGTCTGGAAACCGGTGCCCTGGTTGACGGTCTCGTCGACGACGCTCTGGGTCGGGTCCACGGCGCCGTCCAGCACGAGGGCGCGCACGTTCTTCGGGAACTGCTCGGCGTACGTGGTGCCGATCAGGGTGCCGTAGGAGTAGCCGAGATACGTCAGTTTCCGGTCGCCGAGGGTGGAGCGCAGGACGTCCATGTCCTTGACGACGTCCCTGGTGCCGACGTTGGCGAGCATCTGGGTGCCGTCGCCGGTGTTGCGGGCGCAGGACTCGGCGTACGACTTCTGCTGGTGGTCGTAGGCGGCGATGCCGGCAGGGGTCGTCTCGTCGTCGAGGTCGGTCACGCGGACGGCGTCCTGTTGCGGGCCGGTCAGGCAGCGGATCGCGGGCGTGCTCGCGCCGATGCCACGCGGGTCGAAACCGATCAGGTCGAACCGTTTGGCCAAGTCGGTGCCGGTCCAGGTACGCAGCATGTTGGCCACGAGTTCCATGCCGGAACCGCCGGGGCCGCCCGGGTTCACCAGCAGCGAGCCGATGCGGGCGGACTGGTCGGACGCCCGGACGCGCATCACGGCGATGGTGAGGGTCTTGCCGTGCGGGTCGCTGTAGTCGATGGGGGCCGTCACGCGGGCGCACTGGAGGGTGCCGTCGGCGAACGAACTCTGGGCGCTCTGGTTGGTCGCGTAGGGCGCGCAGCCGCCCCAGCTCAGGGCCTGGCCGTAGAAGCTCGTCAGACCGGCGGGGACCGGGCCGACCGGGCCGAGATGCTGCACGACGGTCGCCGGCACGCCCGTGCCGAGGCTGACCGAGGTGCAGGCGCTGGTCAGGGCGGTGGTGGCGGCCGTGAGGCAAAGCAGCGTCTTCGGGAGCCTGGTACGACGCGAGGAGGACACAGTGTGATCGTGCCACCCACGACCGTGGGTACTCCGTATGGTCCACCACATCGGCGTACGGCTGGCCGGGGTCGTGGACGAGAATGTCGCCATGCCGCAGTTGCGCATTGCTCTTGCCCAGGTGAACACCTGTGTCGGTGACCTCGACGGGAACGCCGAGGAGGTGGTGGCGTGGACGCGTCGGGCCACGGAGGCCGGGGCGCACGTCGCGCTGTTCCCGGAGATGGCGTTGACCGGGTATCCGGTCGAGGACCTCGCGCTGCGGGAGTCGTTCAGCGACGCGGCCCGGCGGACGTTGGACGGACTGGCCGAACGGCTGGTTGCGGCCGGCTGTGCTGATGTCGCGGTGTTCGTCGGGTATCTCGACCGGGACGAGGTCGGACCTCGGAACGCGGCGGCCGTGTTGTACGGGAGTGCCGTGGTTGCCCGGCAGTTCAAGCATTTTCTGCCGAACTACGGGGTTTTCGACGAGTACCGGATCTTCAAGCCGGGACAGTCGCTGGATGTGGTGCGGCTGCACGGGGTGGATGTCGGCATGGTGATCTGTGAGGACATCTGGCAGGACGGGGGGCCGATCGCGGCGCTCGGGGCCGCCGGTGTCGATCTCGTGTTGGTGCCGAATGCTTCGCCGTACGAGCGGAAGAAGGACGACCAGCGGTTGCCGTTGGTGGCCCGGCGGGCGCGGGAGGCCGGGGCGCCGCTGGCCTATGTGAACTGGGTCGGCGGGCAGGACGAGTTGGTGTTCGACGGGGACTCGATGGTGGTGGACGCGGCTGGGGAGTTGTTGGCTCGGGCGCCGCAGTTCGTCGAGCACCTGCTGGTGATGGATCTTGAACTGCCGGCCTCGGAACGCCGGGTTGTCGGGAACGTGTTGGGGTTCGACGTGCGGCGGGTCGTGTTGTCGGAGCGGACGTTGCCGACGTATCCGGCGTTGGCGGCGCCCGGGGTTGCCGCGCCGCTGTCGGACGCGGCCGAGGTGTGGTCGGCGTTGGTGACCGGGTTGCGGGACTACACGAGGAAGAACGGCTTTTCCTCCGTGGTGCTCGGATTGTCCGGCGGGATCGACTCGGCGGTGG
>DATBCR010000265.1:0-2844 GCA_036270375.1 Pseudonocardiaceae bacterium
GCGTCACACCGGCATGGTCACTGCTCGCGGTGCTGCTGTCCGGCCAGTTCATGGCCCTCCTTGACGTCACGATCGTCAATGTCGCGATGCCGTCGATCCGCACCGATCTGCACGCCTCCGGCGGCGCGCTACAGCTCATCGTGTCCGGCTACACGGTGAGCTACGCGATGCTGCTCATCACCGGCGCGCGCCTCGGCGACCTCTACGGTCGGCGACGGATGTTCCTGACCGGCGTGCTCGGATTCACACTCAGCTCGCTCGTCTGCGGCATCGCGCCGAACGTCATTACGCTCGTCGTTGCCCGCTTCGTGCAGGGTGGCGGGGCGGCGCTGATGATGCCGCAGGTGATGAGCAGCATCCAGACCGGTTTCACCGGCCGGGCGCGGGCCAAGGCGCTGTCGCTGTACTCGGCGGTGCTCGCGGTCGGCGGGGTCACCGGGATGGTCGTCGGCGGCGCGCTGGTCAGCGCGAACCTGTTCGACAGCGGTTGGCGCCCGGTGTTCCTGGTGAACGTGCCGATCGGACTGGTCGTCTCGGTTCTCGTGCCGAAGCTGATGCCGGCCGACGCGGCTCGCGGCTGTCGTCGGCTCGACCTGGCCGGCCTCGCGATCGCGGTGCCCTCGGTGTTCCTTGTCGTGCTGCCGTTGGTGCTCGGCCATCAGGACGGCTGGCCCGCGTGGACGTTCGCCAGTCTGGCCGCCGGTGTCGTGCTGGCATTCCTGTTCGTGGTGGTGGAGCGGCGGATCGCGCGGCGGGGTGGCGACCCGCTGCTGAACCTCGGCGTGCTTCGGGTGCCAGGTATGGGATCCGGGCTGGTCACGCTGTCCGCCGGCATGATCGCCTACGGTGGCTTCCTGTTCTCGCTCGGCCTGGAACTGCAGGGCGGACTCGGCGACAGCGCACTGCGCGCCGGGCTGACGATCGCACCCGGTGGCGCCGCGTTCGGGGTGTGCGGCTTCTACTGGCGCCGGCTGCCGGCCCGCGTGCACCATCTGTTGACAACAGCCGGCTTCGTCATCGGCGGCGGCGGTTACCTCGAGGTCGGGCTGGTACTCGGCCACGGCGGCACCGGCGGCGCGGCGCTGCAGGTCGGGCTGCTGATGTTCGGTGTCGGCATGGGAATCGCGTTCAGCCCGCTGATGACGCACATCCTGGTGCACGTGCCCGCTTATGCAGCCGCCGACGCGAGCGGACTGGTGACCACGACGCTGCAACTGGGCCAGGTGGTCGGGGTCGCGGTGTTCGGCAGCCTGTTCCTCACCCTGGCCGGCCAGGTCGGTCCGGCACCGTCGGCGAACGCGATCAGCACGACGCTCAGCTGGCTCGCGGCCCTGGTCGCGGCCGGCGCGGTCGTGTCCATCGTGCTGGCGCGAACGGTCCGGCGGGCGAGTTCGTGACCAGCGGGTCCGGCGACGGTCGCAGGTACCACGCGGTGCATCCCAGCACCAGCACGTAGATCAGCACACACGGATTGCCGAGGAGGAACGCCATCGGACCACCGGTGATCCTCGGCGGTCCGGCCGGCGGGTTCGCCAGGTTCGCGATCCACGGCACGGTGCACAGCAACGGAACCGCGGGCACCAGCCAGTACAGGTGCCTCGGCTCGGTGGCCAGCCGGTATGCGATGAACAGGGCCAGCGGCACGAGAAAAACCCAGTGGTGGTCCCACGAATAGGGGGAGACGGTCGGCGAGGCGAGGCCGCACAGCGTCACCGCGAGCAGGTGCTCGCCCCGCCTCGCCGCCCGGACCGCGAGCACGAGCGCGCCGGCCGCCACCGCTACCGCGAACCACGGCCACAGCGACGTCGCCCCGGCCCGCGCGAGCAGGCCGAACAGCGACTGATTGTGCGGTGACGCGAGATCGGGCAGGATCCGCGTCGCGTCGGCGAACCGCCCACCGAACCAGAATGCGCCGGTAGCACCCGGCAGCACGAGAAAACCGACCAGAATGGTCCCGGCGAACGTGGCGCCCGCGATTGCCGCCGCCCGGAATCGACGGGTGCACAACAAGAACACGACAAAGATCAACGGCGTCAGCTTGATCCCGGCGGCAATGCCGATCATGACACCCTTGGTCCGCCGGCCGTCCGGTCGCGACATGTCCCACAGCACCATCGCCAGCAGCGCCAGATTGACCTGACCCAGATAGACCGTGGTACGCACCGCGTCCAGCCAGAACAACACACCGCAGGCCAGCAGCACCAGACTCGTGAGTCGGCGGCCGGGCACCTCGCCGAGCATGATCAGCGATGTACGGCAGACGAATGCGAGCAACGCCAGGTTCGCCGCACCGGCCAGTATTTCCGCGACAATGGTCGGCAGCAGCGCGAACGGAATGAACGCGATCGCGGCGATCGGCGGATAGACGAAGTTGAGGCCGTGCCAGACCGCGCCCGGGTAGAGCGGTTTTCCGTCCAGCACCGCACGCGCGCCGGCCCGGTACACCGCGAGATCGATCATCGGCGTGCGCAGCGCGGCCAGTGCGACCGCAACGGCCAACCCGGACAACACCGTGCCGACGATCAACGGCCATGCGGTGCGCGGGCCGGATAAGTGAATGTGGCCCGGAGGACTCGACAGCACGCCGTAGACCGTATCGGTAGCGGCGGCATGACCGTTTGTTGATACCGCTGCTGATAGTTTGTCGTCACGGTGCGGGCGAGGAGGAGCTGTGGAACGTCCGGAATGGGCTCCGTTGGACGTCGACGTGAACCAGCCGAGCATCAGCCGGATCTGGGACTGGTTCCTGGACGGGTACCACAACTTCGCGGTGGACCGCGAGGTGGCCGCCGACATGCTCGCACTCATGCCGGAAGGCCCGAAAATGGCGCGGGCGAGCCGGGC
>DATBCR010000266.1:0-6135 GCA_036270375.1 Pseudonocardiaceae bacterium
TGGCTGTGGGCGGTCCGGCTGACGAAGACGCGCTCGGCGGCCGCCGCGGCCTGCCGGGGTGGGCACGTGCGCGTCAACGACCGGCCGGCCAAGCCAGCGACCACGGTGTCACCGGGCGACGAGGTCCGCGCCCGGGTCGGCGCCACCATTCGAATCGTCGAGGTGGTGCGTGCGATCGAGAAACGGGTCGGGCCGCCAGAAGCCGCCGCGTGCTTCACCGACCGCACACCGCCGCCGCCACCGGACGCGTCCGCACCCGTCGCCCGCCGGGACCGGGGCGCCGGCCGCCCGACGAAACGGGAACGCCGAATTCTCGACAAGTTCCGCGCGGGTGAATCCTGATCGCCGGTTGACAACGTCGAGCGGACCGGCAGCATGGGGAAGATGATGATGCCTCGCAGGGCTTTGGGCCGCTCCGATCTCGACGTGCCGGTATTCATTCTCGGCTGCGGGAATTTCCACGGAATCGGATCCACGGTCGAGTTGTTCGGCCGTGGCGACGACCGGGACACGTCGTTCGCCGTGCTGGACCGCGCGCTTGAGTTGGGCATCACGATGTTCGACACGGCGAACTCCTACGGTGGCGGCGTTTCCGAGCAGTGGCTCGGCGAGTGGGTGGCCGAACGGGGCGTGCGGGACGACGTCATCCTGTCCAGCAAGGTCGGGTCCCGGGTCGGGCCGGGGCCCGCGGGCCATGGTTTGTCACGCGGCCACATCCGCGAGCAGATCGACACCAGCCTGCGACGCATCGGCACCGATCGGCTCGACCTGTACCTCGCGCACGCGCCGGACGAGTCGACGCCGGTCGAGGAGACCGTCGGAGCGTTCGCCGAACTGGTCGCGGAGGGCAAGATCCGGTACTACGGCGTGAGCAACTTCAGCCGCGACCAACTCGAACGAACCCTGTCCGCCGCCGACGATCTGGGCGTCGACCACCCGGTGAACCTGCAACACGCGTTCAACCTGCTCGCCCCGGAAAACGCGCTCGAGACGGCCGACGTGTGCGTCGCGGGCGGGGTCGGTTTCACCGCGTACAGCCCGTTGGCCGGCGGCCTGCTCACCGGCAAGTACCGCGCGAACCAGCCACCGCCGCCCAATTCTCGCATGACGCTCCGTCCGGACGGCGTCGCGTCGACCACCGAGGCGACGTTCGAAGCGTTGGCACGCCTGGAAACCAAGGCAGCCGACCACGGCGTGTCCCTGTCCGCCCTCGCGTTGGCGTGGGCGGTGGCCGATCCGGCCGTGACCGCCTTGGTACTCGGCCCACGCACGCCGGAACAACTGACCGGCATGTGCGCCGCCATCGACATCTCACTGACCGAAACGGATCGAGCCGAACTGTCCGGTATCGCCGCCACCCGGCCGCCGGACGCCTAGCGTTCAGCGAGGTCGCCGACCACCGCGCGTTCCAGCAGCCCGATCGGCGGCATGCCGAGCGCCATCAGGGCATCGTGGAAACGCCGGTGCGTGTAGCCGCCCTGCCACGTGGTCCGCGCCAGTTCGCGGACGCGCCGAATTTCCAGCTTTCCCAACGTGTACCGGCCGTACGTCGGGTCGTACGTGCCGCGTCGCGCCTCGCCCCTTGCGGCCGTGCCACGCAGGAACGCGACCTCCTCGAACCGCGCGGTGGCGTCCTCGACGGTCATGCCGCCGGTGTGCAGGCCGATCGAGCATGCCAGCCGGGTCACCCGCAGCAGCGCCTCGACGCACATCCCGATCACGTACAGCGGGTCGCCGGCCCGGAACCGTTCCTCCGCGTACAACTCCTCCGCGTAGTGCGCCCAGCCCTCCACGAACGCCGCCGACGACAGCGAGCGCCGCACATCGCCCGTCACGCCGCGCAGCGCCCTGCCGTGCGCGTAGTGGCCCGGCGTCACCTCGTGCACCGTGATCGCCGGCAGCGACGCGCGGCTGAACACCGCGAGCCACTCCTCGGTCTCCTCCGCCGACCACGACGGGTCCGGCGGCACGATGTGGTACCAGCTCGGCGCGTCCGGCTCGTACGGCGCCGACCACGACATCATCGCCTGGGCGTACGCGCGCGACGCGGGCGCCGGCCCCACCTCGCACACCCCACCGGGATCGCCGATCAGGTCACGCGCCACGGCGAACGCGGTGATCTCGTCGATCAGCGCCTTCGCCTCGGCCATCACGCCTTCCGCCGTGACATCGTGGTCGCGCATCAGCACCGGCACCACGTCCGCAGGCCGCTCGCCCGGCGCGTGCCGCTCGACGGCCTCGGCCATGATCTCGCGCAGCCGGGCCGTTTCCCGCTCCGCGGTGTCGGTCAGCTCGGCCAGGTCGAACGTCATGCCCTCACCGGCGCCGAGCCGCCGCAGGAACGCGGCCGTGCCGAGCGCGGCGGACGGGTCACCGTCGCGTGCGGCCGTCTCGACGTGTTCGACGAACCGCCGCAGCGCCGCGAGCGCCGTGGGATCCTCGACACCGGCGGCCAGGCCACGGACCGAGCCGAGCGACGCGGTCGCGACCGGCGCCGGAGTCCGGTCCAGCGCGGCGATGGCGTTGTCGACGGCTGCGGGCCAGAGCCCAAGGTGCCGCTCCTTCGTCCGCTGCCGCTCGTCGGCCGGCGCGTACTCGCGGTCGTAGCACGCCAGGTCCATCTCGCTGACGTGCACCAGCGGGTCACGGCGGTGGATCTGCGCCTCGACGTACCTGGCCCGCAGCCCGTCCTCGTACACCGCAAGCACGGCCGCGTCGAACGGATCGGCCGGCAGCGGACCGGAACCCAGCCGCCCGATCGCGGCGGCCACACCGTCCGGTGACAGGTCCTGCAGGACGCCGTCGTACTCGTGCAGTCCGGCGTATTCGCGGGCGGTCGCGAGATCGAGTTCGACGGCGGCACGCACGCGGGAGTCCTTCAGCTCGGCCATGCCGGCGAGTCTGCCATGACCTGTATCAGGACGGTGGTGGTCGCCCTCTTGTCAGAAATGGGGCACAGCAGGAGTTGACATGGCTCGCAGATCCGGCTAGCGGGATCCGGGGGATTCGATGAACGACACGAAGGTCCACGTCGGTGGGGACGTGTTCGGCCAGTTGGTGGTCGGCGACCACAACATCACCGTCTGGGCCGAACAGTCCGTCGTCACCGTCGTCGCGCCGGCCGCCCGCCCGAAGCCGGCACGCCGGCCGGTGGTCACCCTGTTGCCACGCCAGCCGGCTCGCCCGTTCGGCCGGGACCGCGAACTTGCGATACTCGGCGACGCCGATGTCCGGCTCGGCCAGGTTTTCGGGCCGCCCGGCGTCGGCAAGAGCACGCTGCTGCGCTACGCCGCCTGCCGGTTCGGCCCGAACACGGTGTTCCTGTCCGGGACCGGCAGGGCACCCGCCGACCTGCTGCAGGACGTGTTCGAGGCGTGCTTCGACGTGGTCGGCTACCGGCCGTCCCCGGTCGAGCTGCGCAGGCTGATGTCCGATGTGGACATTCGGCTCGTCGTCGACGACCTCGACCTGTCCGACGACCAGCGCGCCGAACTGCTCGACGGTGTGCCCGACGCGTCGGTGATCTTCACGTCCGTGCGCCGGGCGCTGTGGGCCGACGGCATGGCTTGGCAGCTCACCGGCCTGGCTTGGGGACCGGCGCTCGCGCTGCTGTCCACCGCGCTGGGCAGGCCGCTGACCGAACGGGAACAGCTCACCGCGGCGCACCTGTGGCAGGCGGCGGACGGGTCACCGCTACTGCTGCTGCGCGCGGCCGCCGCCGTCCGGCCAGGTCCGGACGGCGTCGTGACGCTGCCTACCGCGGCCGAACTCGGCGACCTGCTGCCACGGATCTTCGCGAACCTGACCCCGGCCGCCCGGACCGTCGTCCCCGTTCTCGCGCTCACCGACGCCACCGTGTCCGCAGACGTCCTGCCGTGGCTGGTCCCGGCACCCGAGGACCTTGGCGGCGCGGTCGCCGAACTTGCCGCGCGCGGCATGGTGATCGTCACCGAACACGGGTATCAGCTCGCGCCAGGGGTGGCCGCGGCGCTGCCCGCCGATCTCGTCGCGGGCGTGCCACAGCTCGACCGGCTCGCGGGCCGGCTGCGCGAGTGCGTGCGGATGTTGACCCGGCCGGCCGACGACATCCCGCTGATCGCAGGCGTGATCGACGCGACGGTTCGGTTGGGGCGGGCCGATATCGGGGCGTCGCTCGCCAAGGAGATCGCGCCGGTGATGGCCTGCTCCGGGCGGCTCGGCGCGTGGGAACGGATTCTCGACCGGGGCAGGGTGGCCGCCCAGTCGGCCGGCGACCGCTCGATCCTCGCTTACCTGACACACGAAGACGGCATTCGTGCCCTGGTGACCGGGAAACGGCTCGCGGCGGCGGCGGCCATCGCGGCCGCGATCGGACTCTGGCAGGAAGTCGGCGCTCTCACCAGGGTCGCCATCGCCCAGCAGACCCAGACCCTCACCGGCATGCCAGGGCCGGCGGTCGCGGCCGGCAATGCCGCCGCCGGTCATGCCGCCGCTGCCGGTCATGCCGCCAACGCGGCCAAGAATGCCACTGCGGCAACGAAAGCCGGCATCGGCTTGGGTGCCAAGGTCGCGGTCGCGGTAGCCGCCACGATCGCCGTGGCCGCGGTCGGGTACTTCGGTGTCACCGCCCTGCGCGGCCACGACCAGCCGACCGCACTGCCGCCTCCGACCACATCCGGCCCGCACCCGACCGACACCGTCCAGCGGCCGACTAGTTCGGCCACAGTCGTTGCCCCGATGAAGAAAGGTGTCGTGCCGGCCGACTGCCCCACCGACGCGTACTTCGGCACCTTCGACGGCCACGACTCGATCCTGGAACGCAACGGCCCCGGCCTTGTCGCCTGCGACTACGAAAAGGGATCGGCTCTCCTCGTGGTCGGCGTGTTCTCCGGCCCGGACCCACAGGACACCGGGGCGCGGCAGATCGCGATCGACGGCACCGATGATGCGTGGGTGAGTTCGCCGGATGCCAGTGGCGTCGGGTCCGTGTCGGTCACCGTTGCCGACCGTTCCATGAAGATGCAGTACGTCGGCCCGGTCGACGACGCGGTCGCGGCCGCGAAGCGGGTACTCGGACTGTCAGGCTGACCGGCGCTTCGGCGCGATGTTGTGGTTGAGGCGGAACGCGTTGTCCGGGTCGTAGGCGTTCTTGATCGCGGCCAGCCGGGCCAGCTTGCCGGTGGAGTAGGCGCGGCGCAGGCCCTTGTCGCCGGTCTCGGTGAGGGTGTTGACGTACTCGCCGTTCGCGAAGTCCGCCAGGTAGTTGGCGTGCCGGCGGGCGGCGGCCATCCGGTCGGCGTCCTCGGCCGGGTCGGTCCAGCGCACGCCGGCCGAGTACTCGAACCCGGCGCCGCGGTGGCTGAACGCGGTGTCCTCGTCCGCCACGTCGGCGATCGCGCCGCCGTAGGACAGCAGGCTCACGGTGTCCGGCCGGATGCCGTCGGCCGGGTCGTCACGCAGCGCGGTGACCAGCGCGTCGATCGCGGTGTCCGAAAGGGTGTCGAGGTAGTGACCCTTGCTGTAGCGGCGGAAGTCGTATGCCTGCGGGATGTCCGAGCGGGACTGTAGGTCCAGGTAGGACAGTTCGGTGACGGTTTCCGTCGTGGCGCGGGCGATGGACCGAAGCGCGGGGAGCAACCGCCTGCCCTGCTCGATGTCGCCGACCCACACGTAGCCGATGGTGACCCGCTGGTCGTGGTCGATGCTCGCCTCGAACGTGGCCGGCCTCGGCGCGGTCCGGATGATGTCGCGCCAGCCGCGCAACGCCTGCGCCGCCTGCTCGGCCGGGAACGTCCACTCCGCGGACAGTGCCCGCGTGCCGACCTGGTGCAGCCGGAACTCGAAGCGGGTGACGATGCCGAAGTTGCCGCCGCCGCCGCGCAGGCCCCAGTACAGCTCGGGATGCCGCGTCGGGCTCGCCGTCACCACGTCACCGGTGGCCGTGACGACCTCGAACGAGAGCACGTTGTCGCATGCCATCCCGCACTGCCTGGCCAGCCATCCCATGCCGCCACCGAGCGTGAGCCCGCCGACGCCGGTGTGCGATACGTTGCCGGCGGTGGTTGCGAGGCCGTACGGCTGGGTCGCCCGGTCCAGCGCGCCGAGCAGCGCGCCGCCGGACACCCATGCGCGGCGCCGCGTCGGGTCGACGTGCAC
>DATBCR010000267.1:0-5947 GCA_036270375.1 Pseudonocardiaceae bacterium
GGCCGCCCTGCGCACCCGGGTGGTGTCCGTGCTCACGTTCCCGTTGGTGGCGCTCGGCTGCTACGCGGCGGTACTCGTCGGCACCCACCTGACAAGCTTCATGCAGGACATGCTGACGCACGAGTTCTTGCACGAACTGGAGATCGTGCTCTACCTCGGCAGCGGCTACCTGTTCTTCCTGCCCCTGCTGGCACACGAGCCGATCACCCGCCAACTGTCCTATCCGCTCCGGGTGTTCCTGCTTTTCGTCGGTATGACGGCGGACACCGTGGTCGGCGTGCTGCTGATGCTGGCCGCGCGCGAACCGTTCCCGGCCTACGCCGCGCAGCACCGCACATGGGGACCGGATCTGTTGTCCGACATCCACACCGGCGGCGGCATCATGTGGGTCGTCGGCGACGGGCTGATGTTCGCGATCTCGGTTCTCGTTGTGGCGCAGTGGATGCGGGACACCGAACGGCAGAACGACACCGGCGCGTGGCTGGAGGCGGCCCGTCGGTCCACAATGGTCAGCATGGGCGTCGAGGCCGTCGAACAGGACCCGGCGACCAGCATCGACGACGATGACGCCGCACTGGCCGCGTACAACCGGATGCTGGCGAAACTCAACCGGTCAGACCAGGCTTAACGCCGCACATGGGACACCGTGGTGCCAGTGGCCGAACCTGGGAAACAAATAAGGTTTGCCGAACCGATCAGATCCCCGACATGTCGACCATATCGACGTTTCGGACAGCCTGGCGTATTATCCCACCGTCCCGCAGCCGGTCAGCGAGACCGGCATTTTGCCTGGACAGGGGGTAGTCGCGGGTGAACCTGTGGACTGACTAAAGATCATTCCCAGTGGGCAGGTGCGCACCGAACACAGTGCTACCGTCCCGCGTTGACGAGCCCGCCGGCACCCTGGTGGGCGACTGCTGTGTTTCACCCCCAATTCGACCGGAGGCTTCGGTGCCCTTCCGTATCGGTGATCGCGAGGTCGGGACCGAGCACCCGCCCCTGGTGGTGGCGGAGATCGGGATCAACCACGAAGGCGATCCGGCGAAAGCGCACCGCATGGTCGACGACGCGGCGGACGCGGGCGTCGAGTGCGTCAAGTTCCAGACCCACGTCGTCACGGACGAGATGATCCCGAACGACGTCGTCCCGGGAAACGCGGACGAGCCGATCTACGCGATGATGAACCGCTGTGCACTGTCCGAAAAGGACGAACGAGATCTCAAGGCGCACACCGAGGAACGCGGCATGCTGTTCCTGTCGACCCCGTTCTCCCGCGCCGCCGCCGACCGGCTGGCGGCACTGGGCGTGGCCGCGTTCAAGATCGGTTCCGGCGAGTGCAACAACTATCCACTCATCCGGCACATCGCGGGCTTCGGCCGCCCGGTGATCCTTTCCACCGGTATGAACGACATCCCGTCGATCCGCCCGGCCGTGGAAATCCTGCGCGCGGCGGGCGTCGGATTCGCGTTACTGCACTGCACGTCGCTGTACCCGACGCCACCGGAACTTGTCCGCCTCGGCGCACTGGCCGAACTGGGCACGGCATTCCCGGACGCGGTACTCGGCCTGTCCGACCACACGACGTCGATCTACCCGTGCCTCGGCGCGGTGTCACTCGGCGCCCGCGTATTGGAGCGGCACTTCACGTCGGACATGAGCTGGCCGGGCCCGGACATCCCGGTGTCGTCGACGCCGGCCGAGTTCGCCCGCCTCGTCGAGGGTTCCCGGCTGATCCACGCGGCGCTCGGCGGCCACAAGGAGATCCTCGCCGCCGAACAGCCAACCATCGACTTCGCGTACGCGTGCGTCGTGACCACCGAGCCGGTGCCCGCCGGCACCACCCTGACGACGGCGAACACGTGGGTGAAGCGACCGGGCACCGGCGAGATCAAGGCGGTCGACTACGAGACGGTGCTCGGCCGGACCGTCGCGCACGACCTCGCGGCGGACACCCAGATCCGCTGGGGTGACCTTGTCACCGCGTGAACCACCGCCCGGCCGCGAGGTGCTGTTCGTGACCGGCACGAGAGCGGACTTCGGGAAGCTGCGCGACATCATGATCGCCGTGCAGGACAGTCCGAACCTGGCCGCACGCGTCGTCGTCACCGGCATGCATCTGTTGCGCCGCTACGGATACACGGTCCGCGAGATCGAACGCGCCGGACTGCGCAGACTGCACCTGATCCCGAACCAGGTGGACGGCGAGCCGATGGCCCTCGTCCTCGCGAACACCGTGCAGGCACTGACCCGCCTCGTGCACGAGGAACGCCCGGACGCGATCGTGGTCCACGGCGACCGCGTCGAGGCCCTGGCCGGCGCCCTGGTCGGCTCGCTGACGAACGTACGCGTGATCCACATCGAGGGCGGCGAGGTGTCCGGCACGATCGACGACACCATCCGGCACTCCATCTCCAAGCACGCACACGTCCACATGGTCGCCAACGAGGGCGCACGGGACCGGCTGCTGCAACTCGGCGAGGAGGCCAACCGGATCTTCGTGGTCGGCAGCCCTGAGGTGGACGTGCTCACGTCACCGGACGCGCCGACGCTGCAACAGGTCCGCGACCGCTACGACATCGGCTTCGACACCTACGGCGTGCTCACCATGCACCCGGTGACCACCGAACTGACCACCACCAGCGCGGACGCGGCGGCCGTCGTGGACGCGGTGCTGGCGGACGGCGGCAACTGGGTGATCATCGACCCGAACAACGACGAGGGCTGCGAGCAGATCCGCCACGAACTGGATCGCATGACCGGCGCCCGGTTCGTCCGCCTGCCGTCGATGCGCTTCGAATATTTCGTGACCCTGATGCGGCACGCGGACGTGATGCTCGGCAACTCGTCCTCCGGCGTCCGCGAAGCACCGGTTCTCGGCACACCGTCGGTGAACGTCGGCACCCGACAACGGCGCAGGTCCACGGCCGGCAGCGTCTGGAACGTACTGCCGAACCGGGACGACATCGGCACGGCACTCGCGGGCGCACGGGCGGGCGGGCGGCACCCGAGCGACACGGGTTTCGGCAAACCCGGTGCCAGCAAACACATCATGGCCCTGCTGGCCGGCGAGGAGATCTGGGCGACGCCGCTGTACAAGGAGTTCGTGGACCGCACGTACACCGACCGCACTGGTGGTGACGGCAGTGCGATCGCCTGCTGAGTGTCAGGTCCAGCCGAGCTCCCGCGCCCGTGCGGCAGCCAGCGCGAGGTCGGCCGGGCTGTCCACGTCGACCGCACGGTCGGCCGGTATCACCTGCGCGAGCACCGCCGGCACGAAGAACCGACGGTGGGCACGCAGGTCACCGGCCGTCACCACATACACTCCGCCGGTGGGACGCAGCGGGGGCGGCAGCGACTGCCGAGGTGCCTCCAGGTCGGGCCAGCCGCGCACCGGCACCAGGGCCCCGTCCACCAGGACACACGATTTCCACGGGTGGTGCCCGGCATCGGTGACCTGGACGACGGAGCCGGTGGAACGCCGCCCGTGCAACGCCAGACAGGCGACCACGTCATCGGACGTCCGCAGCGGCGAGGTCGGCTGGAGCAACACGATCACCGTCCGATCCGCCAACCCCTGCTCGTCGACGGCATGGACGACGGCGTCGACGGTCCGGCTGTCCGGTCCGGCGAGCTCCGCGGGCCGACGGACCAGCTCCGCACCCGCGTCCAACGCCGCCCGGCCGATCAACTCGTCATCGGTGGTGACCAACACCCGATCGACATCAGCGGCACCAAGCCCGGCGGCGACAGCATTGGCGACCAGCGAGCGACCGAGGAACATCGCCAGGTTCTTGCCGGGAAAACCGACGGACCCGCCACGCGCCGGCACGACGGCGACCACATCGGGACTCATGCCACTCCTTTCTTGGCCGGTGTCCGATGTGTAGTCAGACGACGACCGCACCGGAGACCACCGGAAGCCTGCGCACCCTACTGGCCAGCTACGCGAGGGGCGCGACACCGCTGTCGATAGCGATAGTCGGCAACGCCCCCCTGGCACCGGACCCGGCGCGAGCGGCCGCGATCGACGGCGCCGACCTGGTGATCCGCATGACCACCTTCGCACTGGACGCCCACGGCGAACCACCGACCCACGGCCGCCGGTGCGACGTGGTTGCACTGCACCGCGGCGTGGTGGCCAGCCCGTACACCTTCGCCGACTACACGAGCCGGTTGTACCTGCTGGTCGAGCCGGGCCGCCTGCACTGGGAGCCGGAACTGCTGCCGAGGTGGTGGCCGGCCGACCTCGGCTTCGTCCCGATACCCAACCGCGAGTACACGCTCCCACTGCTGGACCTACTGGAACTCGACCGCGACGAGCCGGTCTGGCCGACAACCGGCACACTGATCACGTACGTGATGACGGAACTGTTCCCGGCCGCGACAGTCCGACTCGCCGGCATGTCCATTGTAGACGAACCAGACCAACGCACATTCCGACACGCATGGGGCGAACCGGTTGAAGTGACGGTTGAACACCGACTGGCGGCCGAGGCGGAGCTGCTACGCCGGTGGCACAGCTCAGGAAGGATCGAACTACTGCCATGACGTACCGGACACCGGGGCAGACCGGCAAGGACGCGCTCCGGACCTTCGCCAAATGGACCGGCACACCGATCTGGAACCGCTTGCGCCCAAGAATAGAGTCCATAGTCGCGGAACGATCGAACACACTGGCCGGCCAACTAAGAGCCGAAATGGCCGACCTACGCACCGACATGAGCCGAGAACTGTCCGACCTACGCGCCGAGGTGGCCACCACCACCCACACCCTGGCCGGCGAAGTGGACTGGGCACAGAACGAACTACGCAGAATCAGCCCTCACATAGCGGCGGTCGACGAACGAGTCGGCATCCTGGAACGCTCCAAAACCCTGCCGACCACCGACTCGGAACAACAAACCGAAGCAAGATCCCTGGTGGAAGAAATACGCGCCGAGCACGCCAGAATACGCGCACGGCTGAGCGCGGTGGCCAGCTACGAACACCGAATCGCCAAAATGGAACAAACACTGACAGCCCTGACCGGCAACACCAATTAACCACACAAGACGCGCTCCAACAAACGCCCTAATATAACCAGTGGCACCCACGCCTCCGATAGGCGAAGATGCCTGCGTGACAACTACCCCGGCCGACGACTGGTCGCCGGCCGACAACCCGTACGCCATCGCCGTCTCCCAGTCCCAGCTCTGGCGAGACGTCGTACGGCTGACCGTCGTGCGAATGCGGGACGACGACCGTCGGGCCGGCTGGCTCAGCTCCCGGCAACTCGACGCTCACACACTCGTCATGACTCTCCGCCAGCTCCTCACTGCCGAACAGCTTGAACAGGCCGCGCTGGAAGCGCTGAGCATCGACCCGGCCGTGGGTACGGCGCTCGCTGCTGCGCGGAAGCGGTTCGAGGACGAACTTCCCGGCATCAAGCACATGCGGGATGCGCTTATGCACTTCGATGAGTGGGCACAAGGTACAGGTCTCGGGCCCCAGAAAGAGGCACGCGACGCAGGCATAGCGCTCCGCGACATCGCCCGCGACTACTGGCACTTCGGCTACGACCCCAACGCGGGCAGTGTTTCGTTCGGCCCGTACACCATCGAAATCGAGGTGGCTGAGCGCGCCGCTACTGAACTGTGCCGAGCGATCTACGCGGCAGCTCATGAAGTAGACAAGAAGAATACCGCCGAACTGCGCGCGAAGACTATCGAAGCGCTCTCCGGTGCTGGCATCTACCACAATGTACCAGGCGCACTTCGGGTCTCTCCAGGAAACGACCTGCGTATCTGGCTGTCGTTCGACCTTCGTGCCGACGCCGCCGAGAAAGAGCGCAGGGAACTATCCGAGCGGATCGTCCGCGCCCTCACGGCGACAGGGTTTCACCTCGAATCAACCAACTTGGCTGAGACGCTAGATTCGGTCGAGCGGCTGGTTCGAGGGGAGTCCCTGT
>DATBCR010000268.1:0-11366 GCA_036270375.1 Pseudonocardiaceae bacterium
GCCCTGGTTGAGGGTGCCGACCACGAGCACCCGCAGCCGGGGGTCCAGCAGGCCGACGCGCTTGCGCTGCAGCCGGTGCGCCAGGTCCGGGCGACGGTGCGCCGCGCACGCGCTGATGGTGTCGTCGAGAACCGAGAGCCAAGACGGTGCCATCACCCGGTCAGTGTGCCGTGTACACCCTTTCGGGCGAAATAGGGGCTGGGACCCGGCCTTGGCGCGGCAGGTCCCAGCCCCTGGGCTCGCTCAACCGAGCGATGTCAGAACAGCGACGGAAGGTGCAGGTCGCTGGTGGCGTGGCTCAGCGTCGAGCCGACGTCGGTATGGTCGAGCGTGCCGAGCAGATTGCCCGCGCCGGTGCTGCCGGTGACGTCGGCCACCGCGCTGTGCGAGGCGACCTCGCCGACGACGCTCTGCACGGCGCCCAGCGCGTGCGTCGGGTCGACGGCCGGCAGGTGGCCGAGGTCACCGAGCGCGCCGGTCGGCAGGTTGCTGGTCAGGCCACCGGTGACCTCGCCGACGACGCCCTGCACGGTGCTCAGCGCGTGCGTCGGGTCCGTCAACGACGGCAGGTGGCTGCCGAGGCCGCCCAGATTGCCAAGGTTGGCCAGATTGCCGACACTGCCGAGCCCGCCGGCCGGCAGGTGGCTGGTGACTTCGCTCACCACGCCGTGCGTCGCCGACGCCGTGGTCTGCATCACCTGGCTGGCGACCGCGTCGGCGGGCGCCGGCAGCGAGTGCGCGCCACTGGCCGCGAGGGACTCCGCGGAGCCGGACAGCGCGTTGAACGCGGCGGCCGGGTTGGCCAGCGCGCTGGTCAGCTCGGCC
Source organism: Pseudonocardiaceae bacterium (assembly GCA_036270375.1). GTDB lineage: Bacteria > Actinomycetota > Actinomycetes > Mycobacteriales > Pseudonocardiaceae > DATEPR01. The sequence continues at coordinate 826 of DATBCR010000268.1, forward strand.
GGGTTGGTCAGCCCGCCGGCCGCGCCGGCCAGCAGGTTGGCGGCGTTGGTCGCGTTCTCGGACATCATGCCGGCGGCCGAGTTCAGGTGCCCGTCCAGCGCGTCGGTGACGTCGCTCAGCGCGGAGAACCCGCTGGGCAGCCCACCGCTGAGGCCGGGGAGCCCACCGCTCAGGCCGGGCAGGCTGTTCAGACCCGGGAGGCTTTCCAGGCCCGGCAGGCTGCCGACGCCCGGCAGGCTGCCAAGACCCGGCAGGCTGCCGACGCCGGGGAGGCTGTCCAGGCCCGGCAGCGCCATGTTCGCGTGCACGTCGCCGAGCGCGGAGTGCTCCCACAGCCCGCCGGTCATGCCGTGCTGCGCGTCCGCCGAGAAGGTGGCGCCACCGTCGGACATGGGAGTCACGAAGTTGGCCGTGCCGACCATGGTGTGGCCGTCGCTGGCGAGCTGCCACGCGGCGGCGGTGCCCTGGCCGCTGAAGACGCTGCCGTCCGATTCGAACGCCGGGATGCCGCCCAGTGCCTGGGTGACGAACTGCAGTTGCTGGATCGCACCGAGTTGGCCCGCGCCAACGGAGTCCAGCGGCAGCTGGCTCAGGGCGGCGTCGAGCGCCTCGGCGTGCGACGGCACGAAGTCGATCACCAGCGGGATGACCTCTTGGACGTCCGCCGCGCTGATGTCGCCCAACCCCGCGTGGTCAAGCACGGCCGCCGGGTCCTGCTCGAACGAGGCGAGGGCGTGCGAGTCGCTGAGCAGGTTGAGCACGAAATCGTGCAGCGTCGTGTCGGCTTGCTCCATCAAGAAGTCTCCTAATCCGGGTGGTACGGGTGTTGTTGGGTACCGAAGTTATGCCGGGATCGTCCGATGAACATCGGGGATGACTCCGAGTTCGGTCCGGGCCCCCTATGGGGTTGAGTGCCCTCACTCGTTAGGGGCTTAGGGGTCTTGGTGGACCCCTGGGTTGGTTTCAGTGGTCACCTTTGGTACGAACAGGTGAGCAAGGCGTCACCTTCTCGGGTGGTACCCGTTGGTAAGAGTGCGCCTGCGAATCCGACCGCCGAAGGTGAGGAAGCGCCCGTATGCCGTACGTCCTCGGGATCGACGTCGGCACCGGTCACACCAGGGCGGCCATCAGCCGCCATACCCCGAACGGGTGGTCCGACCCGGTGCTCGTCGGCCTCGGCGCCCAGCAGCCCACCATGCCGACCGTCGTGCACCTTGACGCGGACCGCTCCGCCACGGTCGGCGACGAGGCCGAACAGCGCAGCGCCGCCGACCCCACCCGGATCGCCAGGGGTTTCTCCGCGCGCATCGGCGACGACGTGCCGTTCCTGCTCGGCGGCGCGCCCTGCACACCGCAGGAGCTGACCGCCGTGCTGATCCGGTGGGTCACCGACCTGGTCGCCGGCCGCGAGGGCGGGCCGGCAGCACAGATCGTCGTCACCCACCGGGCCGGTTGGGGCGCCTACCGGCAGAACCTGCTGCACCACGAACTCGCGCGACAGGGGCTGACCGACGTGACCCTGCGGCCCGAACCGGTCGCCGTGGCCGAGGGATACGCGCCGGCCGGCGACCTGGTCGCGGTCGTCGGGTTCGGCACGGCTGCCGAGGCGGCCGTCTTGCGCAGGCGCGATGACGGCGTGTTCGAGCTGGCCGGGCAGGCCGAGGGCGACGACGACCTCGGTGGCGGCGGGTTCGACGACGCGATCATGGAGTGCGTGCGCGGGCAGGCGGGCAGTGCCCTTGACCAACTCGACCCGACCGAGCCGTCGGCCTGGCTCGCGCTGGCTGAGCTGCGCGGTGTCTGCGTGACCGCGAAGGAGCTGCTGTCCACCGAGACCGAGGTGATCGTGCCGGTGCGGCTGCCGGCCGGGCCGACGGAGGTCCGGGTCACTAGGGCGGACTTCGAGCGGATCATCCGGCCGTCGGTGGTCGCGGGGGTGCAGCTGTTGCGCCGTGTCACCCGGTCCGTGGGTGTCGAGTCGGCGGAATTGGGTTCGGTGGTGCTGGTCGGCGGGTCGGGCCGGATTCCGCTCGTGGCCGGCCTGGTCGGAGCTGTTAGCCCGAACGGGGTAGTCGTCGCCGCCGAACCGGACGCGACGGTCGCCGTCGGTGCGGCCTTCGCGGCCCGGCGGCTGCTGACCGGGCCGGACCGGCCGGTGCCGGCGCTTGCGCACACGGAGGTCATCCAGCGGTCGGCCATCGCGCTGTACACCGGCGAGGAGACGGTGGCCGATCCGGCCGAGTCCGAGGTGGCGCCGCCGCCCCGACCGCCGATCGACATCATCCCGCTCGATCTGCCGACCCGGGGGTGGACGGAGCGGCTGTTACCGCGCGTGCGGCCGGCCGTGCTCACGGTGTCCACGATCGTGTTACTCGCGATCGGGGTCGCGCTCACGTTCCTGTTCGAGGCAGGGAACCACCAGACGCCGACCAGCCCGCTGCATCTCGGACCGCCGAGACCGGCGGCGAACACGTCGGTGAGTTCGTCCAACCCCTGACCCGTGCCCCCAATCCCCTATTACAGCCCCTATTACAGCGAGGACAGCCGTTGACCCAGCACACAGCGACCAGCCCCCGACTCATCCTGGACGTGCCGACCCGGCAGCTCCTCGACGCGGTCGAGGCCGATCCGCTGGCCCCGATGACGGTCGGCGTGCCGGCGCCGGGCGGCCACGGCAAGAGCACCGTGCTCGCGGAGCTGGCCCGGGTGTATCGGGCGGCGGACGTCCGGGTGGTCGGTCTCGCCGAGTTCGCCGCCGAGGGCGCGGTGCCGGTGGCGCTGCTCGTCGACGACGCGCACCAGCTCAGCGGTGCCCAACTCGGCGAGTTGACGGCCATGGTCGGTGCTGGCCGGCAGCGGGTGGCGGTGGCGTTTCGGCCGTGGCCACGATTGTCCAGACTGGCTGAGCTGGCCGAGGTGCTTGGCCGGACGGGCCCGCTGTTGTCGCTGGCGCCGTGGGGCCAGGACCAGGTCGCCGACTACCTTGCCGACCGGCTGGCGGTGGCGCCGACGGCCGCGGCGCTGGAGTTCACACACTCCCAGACCGGCGGCATACCACGATTCGTCAGCCACGTGGGCGATGCGTTGGCCGGTGGCGCGGGCTGGTTGGCGCAGCCGGACCCCCAACTGCCCAGGTCGGTGATCGACGCGTTGCGGCCCGACGTCGACCGCTTGGACCAGGAGGTGGAGCGGTATCTGCTGGCCGTGGAGGCGGGTGTCGGCCGGCATGTCGAGCTGCTCGGCGCGCTGCTGGGTGTCGACCTGGACCGCCTCGGCGAGGTGATGGACGCGGCTAGGGCGACCGGCCTGCTGGGTGCGGACGGCGCGCTGCTGCCGATCGCCCGACGGGCCGTCGGCACGCTGGTACCGGCCGAACGTCGGATCGGCATCCGGCAGCGCCTGGCCGAAATCCAGCACGAGCGTGGCGGGCCGGTACTCGACCTGGCCAAGTCGCTGCTGGGTACGGGAGTCGGCGGGTCCGGCGTGGCGGCGGTATTCCAGGCGGCGGCAGCCGAAGCGCTGCCGACCCGCCCGGCCCTGGCCGCGAAACTGTTCGGCGCGGCGGAGGCGGCCGGCACACCGATCACCGGCCTTGCCGCCGGTTGGGCACGCGCGGCGGCCCGATCCGGCGACCTGGACCGAGCACTGCGACTGGCCGACCAGGCGATCGCCACCCCGGACGCCCCGCACCGCGCCGAAGCGGCTGAGGTGGCGGCCGCCGCCCTCGCACACCGGGGTCAGCTGGGCCGGAGCGCCGAACTGTACCGATGGGCCGGCCCCGGCTTCCCGACGTCGTTCGCCGCGATCGGCCTGATCGGCACCGGACAGGTCGCGGACCTGGAACGCCAGTCCCACCCCGAAAGCCGCCCCACCCTCGCGGCCGGCGCGGAGCGCGCTGCCGGTGGTTCGCCGGCCGCCACGGCGTCCGGTTCGTCGTCGGCGGAGGGGATTGTGGGTGGTGCGTCGCCGTTGTCGCTCGGCGCGGATCGGTTCGGGGGTGCGCTGCCCGCCGGGCCGACGGCGGCTGGTTTTTCGCCGGGGGCTGAGGGGATTGTGCGTGGTGGGTCGGCGTTGTTGCCGGGCGCGGATCGGTTCGGGGGTGCGCTGCCTGCCGAGCTGATGGCGGCTGGTTCTTCGCCGGGGGCGGCGGGGATTGTGGGTGGTGCGTCGGCGTTGTTGCCCGGCGCGGATCGGTTCGGGGGTGCGGCGCCCGCCGAGCCGACGGCGGCTGGTTCTTCGCCGGGAGCGGGTCGGGTCGGCAGCGCACCGGCTCTGTTGTCAGGTGCCGGCCGGGCCGTGGGCGGCTCGTTCGTGCAGTCGTCCGTCGAGTCCACCGCGGCGGGTTCGTCGCTGGGGGAGGCGGGCGGTGTTGGTGGTCCGCCGACGTTGTTGGCTGGTGCCGCGACCTTGATGGCGCAAGGGGTTCTCGAGTCGATCGTTGGGTCGACGACCTCGGCGTTGTCGAAGTTGGTTCGGGCGTCCGCGTTGCTGGAGCCGGGTGGGCAGAGCCTGCTGTTGCCGGACAGTCCGGCCGCGCTCGCCGCGCTGGTCGGGTTGCACGGTGGTGAGTTGGCGCTTGCGGAGTCGGTGCTGGACCGTGCGACGCTTGCCAATCTGGGCGGGGCGTTGTTGGCGGCTCGGCATCGGTTGCTGTTGGCGTGGATCGCGATGGCGCGTGGGCGGATGACCGCCGCCAGGGAACATCTCGTCGCCGCGACTCGGGCCGCTCGGGTGCTCGAGCCGAGGGACTGGCTGTTCGCGGTCGCGTTGGAGGTCGGGCTCGCGCGGCGCAGTAGTGACCTGGCCACGCTGCGGCGGACCTGGAGCCAGGCCTGCGAGGCGGTGATGCGGCACCCGGTCGACCTGTTCACCGTGTTGCCGCTCGGCGAGTTCGCGGTGGCCGCGGCCCGGCTGCGGGAGGGGGCCCGGTTGCGGCCGCATCTGGATGAGGCGTGGACATTGCTTGCGGCGCTTGGCAATCCGCCGCTCTGGGCGACGCCGTTGCACTGGCACTGCCTGCACGCGGCGATCATCGCGGAGCAGCCTGCGGTGGCGGCGGAGCACGCCAGGGCGCTGGCCGGCAGCGCTGGGCACTGTGCCTACTGCGCCGTGCTGGCCACGGCTGCCGAGTCGTGGCTCGCGGTCGTGGCCGGCCACGTGGACGCGGACGCGGTGGAGTCGGCGGCGCGTGGGCTGCACGAGGCCGGGCTGTGCTGGGACGGCGCGCGGCTGGCGGGTCAGGCCGCGATCCGCACGTCCGACCGCAAGGCGATGGTCGCGCTGCTCAACTGTGCCAGGGTGTTGCAGGGGCGCGCGGCCAAGCCGGCGAACCCGCCCAGGCCGGCGACCGACCCGGCGCCACCCGCCGCGCCGACGTCTCGGAACGGGGGCGTCGAGTCGGGCGGTGTGCTCAGTGACCGGGAGCGGGAGGTGGCCGCGTCGGTGCTGGCCGGGCTGACGTACAAGCAGGTCGGCGACCGGTTGTTCATCTCGGCCAAGACGGTGGAACACCACGTGGCCCGGATGCGGCAGAAACTGGGTGCGACCAGCCGCGCGGAACTGTTCGATCAACTGCGTCAACAGGTGGGCGGCACGCAGTCCTGACCGTCGCGCCGACTATATGGAGAACTGCCACACCGTTAGTCCATATGCGCCGAACCACAGGCCTGCGAACACGAAACCCAGCACCAGCGGGATGGCGGTCGATGTGCGTTGGCGCGCGATCGTGGCCGCGATCGGCAGCAGCAGCGGGAACGCGACCAGCAACAACCGGACTTTGTCCCATTGAATGCCGGTGGCACCGACGATCAACACGAGCGTGAGACACGAGAACAACCACAGTTGCCAGGGCATCGCGTGCCGACCGGCGCCGAGGACGAGCAGCACGACGGCCGCCAGCACGATCCACGTCGTCAGCACCGTGAAGGCGGCGCGGTCACCGGACCAGACGCGTTCGAACCACCGCATCGTGGACCAGCCGAAGTCGAACCCCGTTCCCCAACCCTGTTTCTGGACAAGGAAGTAGCCACTGCCGTTGCCGGTCATCGCGGCCACCCACATGAGGTAGCCGAGCATGCCGGCTGGCGCCATGAGGATGGTCGCGACGGCGCTCCAGCCCGCGCGGCCCTTGACCAGGTCGATCAGGGCGACGAGTCCGACGGCCACGATCAGCGGTGCGGCCATCGGGCTGACGTAGCCCGCGGCCGCGGTGCAGATGCCGGCCAGCCACCAGCGGCGTTCGGTCAGTCCGACGAGCGCCCATGCGGTGCACGCGCACAGCAGGGCTTCCGGATAGGCCATCGAATACACGATCGACATCGGCGCGGCCGCGAACAATGCGACCATCACGATTGTCGCGCGGGCTGAATGGGTGTGTCGGTGGGTCAGTCGGGCCACCCCGTAGGACGCGGCGATGCCGGCGATCGTGGAAATGGTGATCGCGGCGGCGACGTAATTGTCCTGGAATAGGAATGCGGTCCAGCGGACCAATTGTGGATAGCCGGGAAAGAAGACCATCGACGTTGTCGGACCGTGCTGGCCGTGCAGGTCGAGCATTGTGGACGGGACGCCGGTGTATCCGCTTCGGGCGATCGCGAGGTACCACGCGCCGTCCCAGCCGTGCAGGGTGAACGGCTTGTCGTTGATCTTCGAGAACCACAGGAGGATGAGCACGCCGAGCGCCCGAACAGCCACGTAGAGTGCGCCGGGCAGCAGGAGACGCCACCGGATCGGGGTGGTGACGGCAGCCGCGGGTGGGGTCTCGGTGTCGGGAACGGTGGTGTGTGGACGGTCGGTGTTCGGGTCGACGGATTTCGGTGGCTCGGTGTCTGCGGGTTGTGTTGGCGGCGGTCCGTTGGTTTGCGGTCCTGCGGTCTGTGACACAGTCATGGCTGCCTCTCCTGCGCCGGCCATGCTGGCCTATCGCCCGATCAGTCATTCGTACGTGACGCGTTACCGGATTGCGGAGAGCATAACCGCGAGCCGGCGAATACACGATGTCACGTGCAATTCGTGGTCAGTGCGCGGCGGGACAGTCCGGATCGTCGGAGTGGTGGTCGGTCGCCACGCCGGTACGCGGATGGTCCACCTGCAGCGTGGTGTGCCGGATGTCGAACCGGTCCGCGAGCAGGCGCTCCAGGTCGGCCCGTCGGTCGTGACAGTCGCCGTGGCCGTCCACAAGGACGTGTGCGGACAGGGCGGGGAAGCCGGACGTGACCTCCCAGACGTGCAACTCGTGCACGCCGACCACGCCGGGTGCGTCCAGGATCGCGGCGCGCACGGTCCGGGGGTCGGTGCCCTTCGGCGCGGCTTCCAGGATGATCCGGCCGGAGTCCCGGACCAGTTCGACGCCGGCCTTCAGCATCAGCGCCGCGACGACGAGCGAGGCGATCGCGTCCGCCCGGACGAATCCGGTGGTCAGGATCACGATGCCGGCGACGGCGGTACCGATGAACGCGTAGAGGTCGGTCAGGATGTGCTGGTAGCTGCCCGCGATGTTGAGGCTGCGCCGGTCCGCCCTGCGCAGGACGAGCGTGGCCGCCACGTTCACCGCGACCCCGGCCAGCGCGATCGCGAGTATCGGCCCGCCGGACACGTCGGGCGGGTTGATCAGCCGCATGATCGCCTCGACCACGAAGAACAGGCTCAGCCCGAGCAGGGTCGCCCCGTTGGCCAGCGCGGACAGGATCTCCGCGCGCTTGAGGCCGTAGGTGTACGCCCCGGTGGCCGGCCGGCTCGCCAAGCGCATGGCGAACAGTGCCAGCCCGATGGCCGCCGCGTCGGTCACCATGTGCGCGGCGTCCGCGAGCAGCACCAGGGAGCCGACGACCAGCCCGACGACGACCTCGACCACCATGAACGCGACAATCAGCCCGAACGCCGTCCAGAGATGGCGGCGGTCGGCACCGGCGGCGATGGTGTGGCCGTGCCCGTGTCCGTGACTGCCGCCCATGCATCCCTCCCGCCCCTGTGACTGATGCGCATATGTGCATGTGTCCTAATACGAGGCTACCGTACTGGACACGTCGCCGCCGCGATGCGTGGCCGGGTAGCGGTTACACCATCCGAACCGATATATAGCGGTGAGAGGTCGTTGTAGGGGGGAGCGAGACCGGTGCGGCAGGTGTGGCGGGTCGCGGCGCTGGTAGTCGCGGGCTTGGTGGCCGCAACGGCGGCGACGGTGGTGGCGATTGCGATCAATGTCGCGACCGGCGGCAGCAGCCCGTGGCTGCCACCGGTCCAAGCACATCCGTTGCGATGGATGGTCGGGGCGACCCTCGCGGTGGCGGCGTCGGGCCTGTTGGTGTGGTGGGTGCAGCATGTGGTCGATCAGCGGTTGGCGGCGTTGGTGCCCGCCGAGCAGCGTCCGGAGTCGTGGGTGGTTGATCGGCCGGTCGACGTCTCGAAAGTGGTGGCGGCACTGCGGCGGCGGGGTCATGGCACCGTGGGGATCACCACTGCGGTGCAGGGAGCGGGTGGGTTCGGAAAGACGACGGTCGCGAAGTTGGTGCGCGCGGACCGGCGGGTGTTGAGGTATTTCGACGGTCGGGTGTACTGGGTGACGTTGGGTCGTGATGTGCGGTCGCGGGCGGCGATCGTGGCGAAGGTCAACGATCTGCTCACGAGGTTGGTACCGGACCGTTCGGCGACGTTCACCGACCCGGAGCAGGCGGGCGAACATCTCGCCGCGGTGTTGGCGGCGCGACCGAGGACGCTGCTGGTCTTGGACGATGTGTGGTATCCCGAGCAGGAGGCGGCGTTCCCCTTGGGTGGGACGCGCAGCGCGCGGTTGATCACTACGCGGATTCTCTCGTTGGTGGATCAGTGTGTGCCTGTTCGAGTGGACGAGGTCACACCAGAGCAGGCGCGCAAGGTGTTGACGGCGGGGCTGCCCCAGCCACCGCAGGCGGCGGTCGACGCGTTGTTGGCCCACACGGGTCGGTGGCCGTTGCTGCTGCGGCTGGTCAACAAGGTATTGACCGACCAGCTACAGACCACATCGGACATCGCCACGGTCACGCGGGACCTCCTTGACCGGCTGGACTGCGACGGGCTGCGGCACGTGTTGGACGGTGCCGCACGACGACCCCTGGATGTCAACGACGATCGGCAGCGGCAACTGGCCGTTACCACCACGATTGAGGCAAGCACGGGCCTGTTGAGTGCCGAGGAACAGCAGCGGTTCGCTGAATTGGCGATTTTCGTCGAGGACGAAACGGTCCCGGTCGCGTTGATCGGATTGCTGTGGCGGGCAACGGGTGGGTTGGACGTGATGGCTTCGCGGGCGTTGTGCGCACGGTTGGGCGACCTGGCGTTGCTCGCCGTGACCAGTACTCCGGATGGCGGTGTGGTCGGGCTGCATGACGTCGTTCGTGACTACCTCACCGACACGCTCGGTCCAGCACGAATCGTTGACCTGCACCGGATACTGCTGGACACGGTCGCGGCGGGACTGCCAACCGCCTTGCGCCTCGCCGCGGACGCCGGTGACGGCGTTGACGCCGCTACGGCGGAGCCGGTGGGGGTGGCCTGGTGGGCGATGGAGGAATCGGCACGGTATCTGTGGGATCACGTGGTCGAGCATTTGGTGGCCGCGGATCGAGTTACCACTGCGGAAACCCTCGCGGCGGACTTGCGGTGGGTTGGTGCTCGGTTGGAGCAGTCGGGCCCGGCGGCGCCGTATGCCGATCTCGCCGCCGTGAATACGTCCCTGTGTCAGGGGTTGCGGCGACTGCTGGGGCAGACCGCGCATTTGCTCGCACCGGCCAACCCCGCGCACAGTCTGATCGACATTCTCTATACCCGCGTCCAACATGATCCTCACTGGGCCGGTCAGGTGCGTGCACTGATGCCTGGCCGCGGTGCGCCCAGGCTGGTCAATCGGTGGCCGCTACCGGATCTGCCCGATCCATCCCTACGCCGTACCCTCGCCGGCGACGACGGCGGATTGGAAGCGGTGGCGGTGGCCCCGGACGGCACGTGGCTGGCCACCGCCAGCCTTTACGACGCGGTGCGGATCTGGGACGCCGTCACTGGTGCCCACCGCCGCACCCTCACCGGCCACACAAGCGACGTGCGCGCGGTGGCGATCGCCCCGGACGGCCTGTGGCTGGCGAGTGTTGGCGACGACCAATCGGTGCGGATTTGGGATGCCACCTCCGGTGCCCTACGTCGGTCCCTCACCGGCCACAGAGGCGACGTGCTCGCGGTGGTGGGTGTCGTCAAGTGAGTTGGCCCCACCTGTCGTCGCGGATTTCGGCCCCTGCGGTGTGTCGGGCTCGACGTGTCGTGCGGTGGTTGGTTACTGGTGGTGAGGTCCGGGTTGGAACAGCGTTTCACCGTTGTTGCCACCCAGGAGGAAGGCGAAGCGATCCAGATCGGCGCGGAGTTGGGGCAGGTCGTAGCCGCGGGTGCCGACGAAACGGGTCAGGGACGTGTCGAGGTGGGTGTGGTCGCTGGCGAGCCAATCGTTGAGGAATTGCAGCAACTCGGCGAGTTCGGTGGCGTCACCGGTGTCCAGGCTGGGCATGGCGTGTCCTTCT
>DATBCR010000269.1:0-12921 GCA_036270375.1 Pseudonocardiaceae bacterium
GATGTTGATCCTGATCGGTTGTCGTTTATGCGGTCTTTGCGTGTTGTACGCCGCCGGGTCACCGAGCAGGCGAACTTTTCCCCCTGAGCGTCGGACGGTCGCATTGATTGCTGCGTTCGCTGAAATGATGGCAAGACTTCGCTCGCCGCGTCGGCGGAATCGTACATTCCCGCGGGGTTGTCAAGCGCGCACGACACAATTCTTATCGAGTGAAAAGGGCGGGGCATCGCGGGACGTGTTATCCAGACCCGCCCGCCATCCTCATCCGACACCCGGTCTTAACTTAGTGGCATTGGCCCTTTACAAATCACCACAAACCATAGCGATAATAGCGAAATCGGGGAAATGCGAACCGCTCTACTCGAACACCCGGAAAAGCGAAAACGCAGTACTCTGAACCCTTCGAGAGCGTCGAGCGCCAGACTTGCAATATGTTGGGGCTTGGCGTCCCGCACCACCCCAATCCCCCAATTGTCGCTATGGTCGTGGTGGCTTGTCAAGGGCGCTGACGCGTCGGCTTCGCCGATTGCTCGCCAGGGCTCGCAACCCTTGACAAGCCACCACAACCATGCAGGAGCTGGGGATCGGGATGATGCGGGGGGACTGGCAACGCAAAACCACAAAAGCCTCAAGCGCATGTTAGCGCGGGTGGTTCCGCGAGTTGAAGCGCGCCGGGTTTAGAGCGCGACCTAGTCCGATGGTCGGCTTTGTTGGAGCGCGCCCGGTTTAGTGCGCGGCTCATGCGGATGGCTGGGTTTTTCGGAGCGCGCCCGGCTTAGAGCGCGGCTCATGTGGACGGCTGCGTTTATCGGAGCGCATCCGGTTCTTCAAGCGCGGCTCGGCCGGTCGGTTGACTTCGTCGGAGCGTGTCCCGTTTAGTGCGCGGCTCATGTGGATGGCTGTGTTTGTCGGAGCGCGTTCGGTCCAGAGCGCGGCCCAGTTCGATGGTCTCGTCTGTTGGAGCGTGTCCCGTTCTTCAAGCGCGGTTTATGTGGATGGCTGGGTTTGTTGGAGCGCGATCGGATCCCATGTGATGGATTCGTAGATTCCGGTCACGGTCTTCATCAATGCCTCGTCGACGGGAATGGCTAGGTCGTCGATTCGGTCTACCGGTGCTATTCCTCGGGAGTTGGTGACGAAGATGGCTTTGAACTTTGGTACGTCGGTCATGTGGATCGGGCCGCGCCTGGATGGGATGCCGTTGTCCGGTAGGTGTTTCTCCAGTAGCAGCATGGTGATTCCGTCGAGGGCGGGTGCGTTGGGCCAGGTAACCGTTGTTCCGTCGAAGAAGCCGATATTGGTGATGCTGCCCTCGGAGATCACGCCGTCCGGGCCGGTCAGCAGTGCCTCCGCATATCCCTTGCGCTTCGCGATGCGCCCGTAGTACTCCTGCCCGAACCCGCCGCCGATCTGCTTGATGTGGGCCAGCGGCCGCAGGTACGGCACGCTCAGCAGGCCCTGCTGCATACCGGGCATGTCACCGGGCGGACGAACGGTGGTCAGCACTTCCGGCGCGTCGTCATCGTCCGACCAGCAGACCATGATCCTGACCGAAGCGTCGGCGGTATCGCCCAGTGCCCGCTGGATGTGGTCGCGTATCTCGTCGTCGTTCTGGTCGACGTCGAACATTTCCTTGCTGGCCGCTGCGAGTCGGGCCAGGTGCAGGGCCAGTCCGCGCACCCGTCCGCCTCGGACCTGCATGGCGGTGAAGTGCCCGTAGCGCACGACATGCTGTTCGTTCATGCGCCCGAGGGTAGCGAAGTCAGACTGCCGGCCAGACTGCGAAGTTGTAGCAGCCCGCTGCGACGTTGCGTACGTGCGCGACCCGGATGTCCGGCCGGGCGAACAGTTCCACGAGTTCCCGCTCCGCCGCCAGGCCGTCCTCGACAACGGTCGCCGTGGCCATGTTGCCGTTGTGGTCGTAGCCGCGCACGATCTGCCTGCGGTGGGTGAGCCCGGCCGGATAGCTGTCGGTGTCTGCGTATCCGTCGCACGGTTCGGCGTGTACGAACACCGGTCCGCGTTCGGCGTACGGGCCGGTCACGCCCGGTGGCGTGTGTGCGATCAGGAGCATTCGCTCGCCGGGATTCGCGTCGCGCAGGCAGCAGCGCAGTGGGCTGCCGCCCTCGATGTCCACCCGCTCGCGGGGTTCGTTGCCGGCCTCGTCCCGGCCCGTTGACCGGATTCGGTCCAGAGTGCTCGCTGGGATCGGCTCGACCCGGAAGGTGCTGGTTGTCGTCGTCATGTGGCCAGTCTTGATCGGCCCGCCGTCGCGTGCTGGCGGCAATCGGACATGGCGTTAGCGCGGTCGACGGCGGATCGGGTCGGCCAGGGCGGCCAGCAGGTCGGGCAATGCGTCCAGTCGATGGGCGCTGACCACGGCGTCGCAGTACGGCCACGCCGCCGCCATACCACCCGTCAACGGGCGGTAGCCGGGGCGGGCGGTGCGCGGATTCGCCCACACGATCCGGAACGCCAGCCGGGACAACGCCGCCATCGCCCGACCCAACTCAGCCGGGTCGCCGCCTTCCCAGCCGTCCGAGATGATCAGGGTGACCGCGCCGCGTGCCATGCCGCGTCGGCCGTGGTCGCGTAGGAATGTTCGCAGCGCCAACGCGATTCTGGTGCCGCCGGACCAGTCCGGCGCCAGGTGGCCGGCCTGTGCCAGCGCCTCGCCTGGGCGGCCGGCCAGTGCCGGGGTCAGCCTGGTCAGGCGGGTGGCGAACGTGAACGTCTCGGCTTTCTGGCCCTGTGCCGCGCAGTACAACAACTGCAGCATCGCCCGCGCGTACGGCTGCATCGAGCCGGAGATGTCGCACAACACGACCAGTCGACGCGGCCGGGTCCGGGCCGTGGTGCGTTCGAGCCGAAGCGGATAGCCGCCGGTCCGTCGTGCCTTGCGCAGGCTCGCGCGCAGGTCCACCCGGTGCCCCGCCGGCGCCGCCCGCTGCCGCCGGGATCGACGTGGCGGCGTGCGTAAAGCCAGTTCACGCATCAGTTCGGACAGGCGGGCGAGTTCGGCGTCTGTCAGTTCGGCGAAGTCCCGTGTGGACAGTCGTTCGCCTGCGCTGGCGATCGGTAGGTCGACCTCGCGCGGTGGCCCGGCCGAACCGTTCGACCTGCTGTCCACGCTCGGTGTCCCGCCGGACGGACTGGCGACACCCGGCTCCTGGCCACGCTGCTGCGCCGGGTCGACGAGACCACGGAAGACCGCGCCGAACACCGCGTCCAGGATCGGCAACTGCGCCGGATCGCTGACCAGCGTGGCAAGCGCGCACCAGTACAACTCCCGCGTCGTCGCCGGCTCGACCACGGTCACCGCCTGTGCGAACCGTGCGCACCGATCCGGTCCGACCGGCAGTCCGGCCGCCCGCAACGCCGCGCCGAAACCGGCCACCATGCCGGCCAAGTCCTCAGCCATCCGCGACCAACGTCGCCAGCCCGGACTCCCGGACCAGGTCGATGTCGTCCGCGTATTTCAGCACGACACCGAGTGTGCCGTCGGCCGCCGATACATCCAATGTGGACACTCCGAGGACATGCAACGCCGTGGCCCAGTTGATCGCCTCGGCCACGCCGGGCGCTTTCGTCAGGTCGAGGCCACGCAACCGGGCCACGGCGCTCGCCACCCGGCCGGCCAGCCAATCCTCGGCTGCCGGTACCCGGCGTCTGATGATGTCCGCGACCCGGCCCGTGTCCGGATACGCGATCCAGTGATACAAACAGCGTCGTTTCAACGCGTCGTGCAGGTCGCGGGTCCGGTTCGACGTGAGGACCACGATCGGCGGCACGGCGGCCCGGAACGTGCCCAACTCCGGAATCGTGACAGCCGCGTCCGCGAGCATTTCCAGTAGGAACGCCTCGAACTCGTCGTCGGCCCGGTCGACCTCGTCGATCAGCAGCACCGCTGGTCGTGGGCCGGGATGCCGGATCGCGGCCAGCAGTGGGCGGGGGAGTAGGTACTCGGCACTGAACAGGTCGTCGTCGCGCAGTGCGTCGCCTCGGGACTCAGCAAGGCGGATGGCCAGCAGCTGCCGTGGATAGTTCCACTCGTACAAGGCTTCCGCCGACGACAGGCCCTCGTAGCACTGCAACCGGATCAGCGGTGTGTCCAACGCCATTGCCAGCGCCCGCGCCGCCTCGGTCTTGCCGACACCCGGTTCGCCCTCCAGCAGCACTGGCTGGGCCATCCGGATCGCCAGCAGCAGCGCGGTCGCCAACTGGTCGTCGGCGAGATAGCCGACCGCGTCCAGGCCGGCGCGCACGGACGGGATGTCGGACAGTTCTGGCTCGGTCACCGTCACCCCGGATAGTTGGTCGGCTGGTCGAGAAACGCGTGCTGGCAACCGGGTCCGCAGAAGTACACGGTCCGCCCGGCCACCTCGGCGGACATGGCGCTTGTCGTGATCGCCACCGTCATCCCGCACACCGGGTCCAGCGCCTCCGCCGCGACCGGTTCGCCGCGGACAGGGGGCCGGTCCGATCGTGGCCGCACCGCGATCAGCTCGGCGTAGATGGACAAGGCGATCTCGGCCGCGGTCCGGCCGCCGATGTCCAGACCGGCCGGCGTGTGCACCATCGCGCGCTGCTCATCGGACAGATCAAGCGCGGCGAGCACGGCGGCACCACGCCGGGTACTGGCCACCAGACCGACATACGGCACACCGGCCCGGATCGCCGCGCCGAGCACCTCCTGTTCCGCTGCCCTGCCGTGCGACGCCACCACCACGGCACCGAGATCCGCCGGCAGCAGGTCGGTGGGCGAGGCCGCGTGCACCTCGTAGCCGAGGCTGTGGCCGAGCGCGAGCAGTGCCCGCGCGATCGGTGCGTCGCCGTACACGTGCACGAGCACCGGCGGCAGCATCGCCTCAAGGAAGATGTCCAGCGTGCCGCCGGACAGGCACGGGTTGGCCACCGTCACCGTGCCCTCGCCGTCCGACTTCGACTCCGCCGAGCCGTCCGGTGTGATCCGCAGCAGCGTGGACTCGCCGGTCGCCAGCAGCCGCATGCTCTGCAGTCGGACGGTCGACTCGGCGCAGCTGCCGCCGACGAAACCCTCCAGCGTGCCGTCCGGCAGCACCAGCGCCCGGTCGCCCGGCTTGGCGCTGGTCGGCCGTTCCGCCCGGACCACGGTGGCCAGCACGAACGGCGTGCGGCCGGTGCGGAGCTGGTCCGCTCTGCTGAGCAGGTCGGTATTGGTCACGCTGGCCCCTATGTGATCGCAAGGTCGGTGCGCAGCGGCCGGCCCTGGATCGCCCGCCACACCGCCGCCGGTGTGAGCGGCATGTCGGCGTGCCGGACGTGGTACGGCTTGAGCGCGTCGAGCACCGCGTTCACCACAGCGGCCGGCGAACCAACGGTGGCCGACTCGCCGACACCCTTGGCGCCGATCGGATGGTGCGGCGACGGAGTCACTGTCTCGCCGAGTTCCCAGGACGGGCACTCCACCGACGTCGGCAGCAGATAGTCCATAAAGGACGCGCCGAGGTGGTTGCCGTCCTCGTCGAACGCCATCACCTCCATCAGCGCCATCCCGACGCCGTCCGCGAGTCCGCCGTGCACCTGGCCCTCCACGATCATCGGGTTGATCCGCACGCCGCAGTCGTCCACCGCGATGAACCGGCGCACCTTCACCTGCCCGGTGCCGGCATCCACGTCCACGACACAGATGTAGGCCCCGAACGGATACGTCAGATTCGGCGGGTTGTACACGCACGTGGCATCGAGATGGCCCTCGACGCCGTCCGGCAGTTCCAGGCTGGAGTGCGCGGCCATCGCGATCTCCTGGATGGTCTTGCCGGCTTCCCGGTCGCCGCGCACGAACCAGCGGCCCTTCTCCCACTCCAGGTCGTCCGGGCTGACCTCCAGCATGGCGGACGCGACGATCTTGGCCCGGTCCCTGACCTTCCGCGCCACGACGGCCGTCGCCGCGCCGGACACGGGGGTGGACCGGGAACCGTAGGTGCCCAAGCCGAACGGGGTCTGGTCGGTGTCGCCGTGCACGACGTCGATGTCGTCCGGCGAGATACCCAGTTCCTCGGCCACGATCTGCGCGAACGTCGTCTCGTGGCCCTGTCCCTGGCTCTGCACCGAGATCCGCAGCACCGCCTTGCCGGTCGGGTGCACGCGCAGTTCCGCGCCGTCGGCCATGCCGAGCCCGAGGATGTCCATGTGCTTGCGCGGGCCGGCGCCGACGGCCTCGGTGAAGAAGCTGATGCCGATGCCCATCAGCTCGCCCTTCGCCCGTTTCTCCGCTTGTTCGGCGCGGAGTTCCGGGTAGCCCGCCATGTCCATCGCCAGCCGCAGCGTGCGTGGGTAGTCGCCGGAGTCGTACTCCCAGCCGGTCGGGCACGTGTACGGGAACTGCTCGGACCGCAACAGGTTGCGCAGCCGCAGTTCGGCCGGGTCCATCTCCAACTCGTACGCGAGCACGTCGACCATCCGCTCGACCAGGTAGGCCGCCTCGGTCACCCGGAACGAGCAGGCATACGCGACCCCGCCGGGCGCCTTGTTGGTGTAGACGCCGGTTACCTTGCAGTGCGCGGCTTTCAGGTCGTACGAGCCGGTGAAGATGTGGAAGAAGCCGGCCGGGAAGTTGGTCGGCTGGGCGGTGCCGTTGAACGCGCCGTGGTCCGCGATCACGTTCACCCGCAGCCCCAGGATCTTGCCGTCCTTCGTGGCCGCGATCTCACCGCGCATGTGGTAGTCCCGGGCGAACGACGTACTCATCAGGTTCTCGGAGCGGTCCTCCATCCACTTCACCGGTTTGCCGGTGACGATCGAGCCGACCACCGCGCACACGTAACCGGGGTAGATGCCGACCTTGTTGCCGAAACCGCCGCCGATGTCCGGTGAGATGATCCGGATCTTGTGCTCGGGAATGCCGGCCACCAGCGCGTAGAGGGTGCGGTGCGCGTGCGGGGCCTGCGTCGTGCTCCACACCGTGAGCTTGCCGGTTACCGGGTCCATGTCGGCGACCGTGCCGCACGTCTCCATCGGCGCCGGGTGCACCCTCGGATACAGCATGTCCTGCGCCACAACGACTTCCGCCACCGCGAACACCTTGTCCGTGGCCGCGGCGTCGCCTGCTTCCCAGTCGAAGATGTGGTTGTCGGCCTTGTCCTGTTTATCGTCCCGGATCACCTGCGCGTCCGGGTCCAGCGCCCGGCGCGCGTCCACGACCGGGTCGAGCGGTTCGTACTCCACGTCGATCAGGGCGAGCGCGTCCCGGGCCGAGTAGCGGTCCTCGGCCACCACGAACGCGACCTCCTGGCCCTGGAACCGGACCTTGTCGGTGGCCAGCACGGCCTGCGTGTCGTAGGACAGCGTCGGCATCCACGCCAGGCTCAGGGTTTCCAGCACCGCGCCGGTAATCACGGCCTTCACCTTCGGGTGCGCTTCGGCGGCCGTGGTGTCGATGGACACGATCCGCGCGTGCGCGTGCGGGCTGCGCAGGATCGCGCTGTGCAGCATGCCGGGCAGCTGGATGTCGTCGACGTAGTTGCCCCTGCCGACGATGAACCGGGCGTCCTCCTTGCGTTGCATCCGGCCGAAACCCATCGGCGTCGCGTTCTCGGTTGCGGTCATGCCGTGACCTCTTTTTCGGCCGGATGGGCAGCTGGATTTTCTGCGGCCCAACGGATCGAGCGCACGATGTTCTCGTAGCCGGTGCACCGGCAGATCTGGCCGGAGATGGTCTCCCTGATGCGCTCGTCGCTCGGGTGCGGTTCGCGGTCGAGCAGCCAGCGGGCGGTGAGCATCATGCCCGGCGTGCAGAAGCCGCACTGCAACCCGTGGCACGCAACGAATCCCTGCTGCACCGGGTCCAGGCCGGCCGCTGTGGCAAGGCCTTCGACGGTGCGCACGCGGTGTCCGTCGGCCATCACGGCCAGCACGGTGCACGACTTGACCGGCTCCTCGTCCAGCCAGACGACGCAGGTGCCGCAGTTGGACGTGTCGCAGCCCCAGTGCGTGCCGGTCAGCCGGAGGTTGTCGCGCAGGTAGTGCACCAGCAGCAGCCGGGGTTCCACGTCGGACGTGTGGTCGTCGCCGTTGACGTTGACGGTGATCTGCATGGTCATCCCTCCAGGCCACGGGCTCGGACGGCGGCCGCGCGCAGGGCACGGACGGTCAGCTCGCCGGCCAGGTGCCGCTTGTAGTCCTCGGGTCCGCGCTGGTCGGCGGCCGGCGAGCAGTGCGCGGCCGCGATCCGGCCGGCCTCCGCGAATCGCTCCTCGGTGGCTGGGCCGCCTTTGAGATAGGCCTCGGCTTCCGGTGCCACACCACGGTTCGCGCCGACGGCCGCCAGGCCGATGCCCACCTCGGTCACGGTGTCGCCGGACAGTTCGACGACCGCCCCGACGGCGGCCACCGCCCAGTCGCCGGCCCGGCGCTCGACCTTCTGGTAGGAGCTGCCGTTGGGTCGGATCGCCAGCCGGATCTCCACCAGCAACTCGCCCGGCCGCAGTGCGGTCTCGTAGGGGCCGGTGAGGAAGGCGCGCGCCGGGATCGTGCGGCGGCCCTCCTGGCTCTGGCACACCAGGTCGGCGCGCAGGGCACTGAACACCGCGGACAGGTCCTCGGACGGATCGGCCTGGCAGAGCGAACCGCCGACGGTGCCCCGGTTGCGCACGACGGGGTCAGCGATCACGCGTTCCGCGTCCCGCAGGATGGCGAAGTGCTCGCCGGCCACGGCGGAGTCGAGCAGTTGGGCGTGCCGGACCATCGCGCCGATGCCGATGTGGTCGCCGTCGAGCCGGATCTGCGCCAGTTCGGTGAGGTCGTTGATGTCGACGAGGGCTTCCGGCTGGGCAAGCCGCAGCTTCATCATCGGCAGCAGGCTGTGCCCGCCGGCCACCACACGGGATTCCGGACCGTACCTGGACAGCAGCACCAGCGCGTGGTCCACGCTGGTGGCGCGCTCGTACTGGAATGGTGCTGGAACCTGCATGTGCCCTCCACGACGGGGTCGAGGCAGCCGAACGTCCACGGTCAGGGTTCGCGCAACCGGGCCGTATCAAAAGCGGGCCATAACGGTTCGGTTAGAACGTGGCCACAGTTCCGCTAATGCGGTGACATAACAGGAGTTTGTCCGCAGATGCGGATCGCCGCTTGACGGTGGGCGCACAATATCCAGCTGTGACACTCACACAGCTGAGTGCTTTCGTCCTGGTGGCCCGTCTCGGTTCGGTGTCGGCGGCCGCGCACGCGCTGGACGTGAGTGAACCCGCTGTCTCCCAGGCGCTCGCGGCGCTGCGCCGGCACTTCGGCGACCCGCTGCTGGTGCGCGGGGCCGGCGGCATGACCCTCACCGCGGGCGGCGGCCGGCTGCTCACGATCGCCACCCAGATGGTTGCCCTCGGTGCCGACGCCGACGCGGGTGTGCGGGCGGCAAGGGGTGCGGCGGAGCAGCTCCGGCTGATCGCGGCGAGCCCGCTGGCCGAGTTCGTGACGCCACCGCTCGTCGAGGCGTTCGGGGTGCGCACCGGCCGCAAGATCGAGACGTCGTCGGGTGTCGCGGCCACCGCGGAGATGCCGGTGCTGGTCGGAAACCGGTTGGCGGACCTGGCCATCGGCCCGCAGTTGGGCGGCGAGCTGGTGAGCGAACCGGTGTTCCGCGCGCGGCTCGTGGTCGTCGTGTCCGGCACGGCGAGGTTGCGCGGCGGCCCGGCGCAGTGGCCGTGGCTGGTGGACTCGTCCGGCACCGATCCGGACAGCGACTGCGGCCGGCTGTTGCGGGCCCTGCACGTCGAGGAGCCGCGGATCATGGTGTTTCCCAACCAGACCGCGGCCTGGGCGGCGGCCGCGGACGGAGCCGGCGTGGCACCGGCCATCGAACACCTGATCGCAGCACGGGTCCGCCGTGGCGAACTGCGCGTTGTCGACACCCCGACCACCCCGATGCCCGCACCGTGGTACGTCACCGGCGCACCGGCCGGCAGGCGGTCGACGGCCGCCGACGCGTTCCTGCATTTCCTCGGCACAGCGGTGGCGATGCGCGTGATGCGCGAACCCGGCGCCGGCGTGCCGCCGTCCCGGTTCCGCCCACCGGTGTACGTGACGCTGTGGCACTGAGTGATCTTTCCGGGCGCGCGGACTCCGCACCGCTCGTCGGTCGATGTGGCACCATCACGTAGGTGACCAGCAGACCCGACGAAGCACAGCACCTGCGCGACCTCGCGCTGCTGCGTCGCGTCCGTGACCGGATCGACCGGGAGTACGCCGTGCCCCTCAACGTCGAGGCGCTCGCCCGTGGCGTGCACATGTCGGCCGGGCATCTCAGCCGTGAGTTTCGGCTCGCCTACGGTGAGTCGCCGTACGCCTATCTGATGACCCGGCGGATCGAGCGTGCGATGGCGTTGCTGCGTCGTGGCGATCTGAGCGTCACCGAGGTCTGTTTCGAGGTCGGCTGCTCGTCGCTTGGCACCTTCAGTACCCGCTTCACCGAGTTGGTGGGTGTGCCGCCGAGCACTTACCGGACCGAGGCGGCACGCGCGACGGCGGGGATGCCGCCGTGTGTCGCCAAGCAGGTGACCAGACCGATCAGGAATCGAGAAGCGCGGTCGTCGAGCCACAACTAGCGTTGCCGTCATGGACATCACCGAATCGGACCGTCTTTTCCGGACTGTCCGTTCGCCTTGTGAGCCATGCACATCCACGACTTCAGGAGTGACATCATGACCGGCTCCACCACTCAGGGAATCAAGACCGTGCTGCACCCCGTCACCGACCTGGCGAAGGCCAAGGAGGTGTACGCCGCCCTGCTCGGCGTGGCGCCGATGGCGGACAGCGCGTACTACGTCGGCTTCGAGGCCGAGGGCCAGCAGATCGGGCTGGTGCCGGGGGGCGGCCCGCAGGGTATGACCTCGCCCGTGGCCTACTGGCACGTCACGGACATCGAGGCGAAGCTGGCCGAGGTGACCGCGGCGGGTGCCGCCCTGCACGAGGCCGCGCACGACGTCGGCGGCGGGCGCCTCGTGGCCACCTTCACCGACCCCGACGGCAACGTCCTCGGGCTGGTGCAGGACCCCGCGTAAGACGACCGCGTCACGGATGGAGACACCATGAGCACGGCCACGAGGACGAACAGGCCCGCGCCGCACGTCGCAGACACCCAGGACCTGATCCGCGTGCACGGCGCCCGCGAGAACAACCTCAAGGACGTCAGCGTCGAGATCCCGAAGCGACGGCTGACCGTGTTCACCGGCGTCTCCGGGTCGGGCAAGAGCTCGCTGGTGTTCGGCACGATCGCCGCTGAGTCGCAGCGGCTGATCAACGAGACCTACAGCGCCTTCGTGCAGGGTTTCATGCCGACACTGGCGCGGCCCGACGTCGACGTGCTCGACGGCCTGACCACCGCGATCATCGTCGACCAGGAGCGGATGGGCGCCAACCCCCGTTCCACCGTCGGCACCGCGACCGACGCCAACGCGATGCTGCGGATCGTTTTCAGCCGCCTCGGCAAGCCGCATATCGGCTCGCCCCAGGCGTTCTCGTTCAACGTCGCCTCGGTCCGGGCGAGCGGCGCCATCACGGTCGAGCGGGCTGCCGCCAAGACCGTGCGCGCGACGTTCACCCGGACCGGCGGCATGTGCGTGCGCTGCGAGGGCCGGGGCTCGGTCACCGACTTCGACCTGTCCGCGTTCTACGACGACAGCAAGTCGCTCAACGA
Source organism: Pseudonocardiaceae bacterium (assembly GCA_036270375.1). GTDB lineage: Bacteria > Actinomycetota > Actinomycetes > Mycobacteriales > Pseudonocardiaceae > DATEPR01. Next base: position 11,672 of record DATBCR010000269.1, read on the forward strand.
GGGCGCGCTCACCATCCCCGGCTTCAGCATGGACGGCTGGTACGGCCGAATCTTCAAGGGCAGCGGCTTCTTCGACCCGGACAAGCCGATCCGCAGGTTCACCAAGAAGGAACTGCACGCCCTGTTGCACATGGAGCCGACCAAGATCAAGGTCGAAGGCATCAACCTCACCTACGAGGGCCTGATCCCTCGGATACAGAAGTCGTTCCTGGCCAAGGACGTCGACGCGATGCAGCCGCACATCCGGGCGTTCGTGGACCGGGCGGTGACGTTCCAGACGTGTCCGGATTGCGACGGCACCCGCCTGAGCGCGGCGGCCCGGTCGTCGAAGATCAAGGGGATCAGCATCGCCGACGCGTGCGCGATGCAGATCAGCGATCTCGCCGGGTGGGTGCGGGCGCTGCGGGAACCGTCGGTGGCGCCGCTGCTGGCGTCGCTGGGGGAGACCCTCGACTCGTTCGTGGAAATCGGGCTGGGCTACCTCTCGCTCGACCGGCCGGCGGGCACGCTGTCGGGTGGCGAGGCGCAGCGCACCAAGATGATCCGGCACCTCGGATCGTCGCTCACCGACGTCACGTACGTCTTCGACGAGCCGACCGCCGGCCTGCACCCGCATGACGTGCAGCGGATGAACGATCTGCTGCTTCGGTTGCGGGACAAGGGCAACACGGTACTCGTCGTCGAGCACGAGCCGGAGACGATCGCGATCGCCGACCACGTCGTCGACCTCGGCCCCGGCGCGGGCACCTCAGGCGGGGCCGTCTGCTTCGAGGGCACCGTCGCGGGGCTGCGGGCGGCCGGCACCCTCACCGGCCGCCATCTCGACGACCGGGCCGTCCTCAAGCGGACGCTGCGCACGCCGACGGGAAAACTGGCGATCCGCGGCGCGACGGCGCACAACCTGCGGGGCGTCGACGTCGACATCCCGCTCGGCGTGCTCGTCGTCGTCACCGGCGTCGCGGGCTCCGGCAAGAGTTCGCTCGTGCACGGGTCGATCCCGGCGGGTGCCGGCGTGGTGTCGGTGGACCAGGGCTCGATCCGCGGCTCCCGCAGGAGCAACCCGGCGACGTACACCGGACTGCTCGACCCGATCCGCAAGGCGTTCGCCAAGGCCAACGGAGTGAAGCCGGCGTTGTTCAGCGCCAACTCCGAGGGCGCGTGCCCGAACTGCAACGGCGCCGGTGTCATCTACACCGACCTGGCGATGATGGCAGGCGTCGCGATCACCTGCGAGGAGTGCGAAGGAAAGC
>DATBCR010000270.1:0-4003 GCA_036270375.1 Pseudonocardiaceae bacterium
ATCCCGGTGCGGAGGCTGGACAGGTCCCACGACTCGAAATCCGCCACCGCCAAGGCCGCGATGAACATCGTCGGCACGCCGTAGAGCGACGTGCATCGTTCCCTGGCGACCGCGCGCAATGTGGCCGTCGGGTCGAATGCCGGTGCCGGGATCACCATGCATGAACCGTGAGTGGTGGCCGCCAGATTGCCCATCACCATGCCGAAACAATGGTAGAACGGGACCGGAATGCAGATCCGGTCCTCCTCGGTGTAGCCGCACAATTCGCCGACGAAGAATCCGTTGTTCAGGATGTTGTGGTGCGACAGCGTCGCACCTTTGGGGAAACCGGTGGTGCCGGACGTGTACTGGATGTTGATCGGATCGTCGGCGGTGAGGGTGTCGGCGATCTCGGTCAGCCGGGTGGGATCGGCGGCGCGGCCGGTCGCCAGCAGGGCGTCCCACTCGGGCGAGTCCAGCAGGATGATGTCCACGATGGCCGGGCACCTCGGCTGGACCTCGGTGATCATCTCGGCGTAGTTCGACGTCTTGAACTCACGAGCCGAGACCAGCGTTCTGATGCCGGCCTGGTTGAGCACGTACTCCAATTCGTGCACCCGGTACGCAGGGTTGATGTTGACCAGGATCGCGCCGATCTTCGCGGTCGCGTACTGCACGAGCGTCCACTCGCCCCGGTTCGGCGACCAGATGCCGACCCGATCCCCTTTCCGGACACCGAGTTCTAGCAAACCGAGCGCCACGGCCGTCACGTCGTCGGCGAGCGCGCGGTACGTCCACCGCCGGCCGGCCGCGCAGTCGACCATCGCCTCCCGGTCGCCGTGCGCGGCAACGGTGCGGTCGAGATTGACGCCGATGGTGTCGCCGAGCAGCGGCACGGTGGACGTTCCGGATGCGTAGCTTGGCACTGCTGGACCGGTCGACATGGCGTCAAGTCGAACTCATCACGCGGGCGGAGGCAAGTCCGCCATCCGAAGGGTGATCGTCAGTTCGGCTGGTCGGTGTCCGGTTCGGCCACGACGTCCGTGTCGCCGGTCGCGTCGTCGGGCGGTTCGGCGGTCACCTCGGCCACCGGGGCCGGTTCGCTTGGTGACAAACGGACCACGAGGCACGGCCCGCCGACGAACACGCCGCCGTCCACGCCGAGTACCCGGCCGTCCGCGTACAGGCACGGCCCCTCGACGTCGGCCGGGCGGACGCCGAGCTGGTCGGCGATCACGCTGTGACCGTGCACGATCCGGCTGCCGCCAAGGGAAGCGAGCACCTTGTCCGCCACATCGGCGCCGTTCGGGCCGCGGAACGCGTAGCGGGTGGTCATCCGGCGCCAGCACTCCCACCACTCTGTGATGTCGTCGCCTGCGAGCACGTCGTGCACGGACTTGTTGATCTCGTCGAGGGTTTCGCCCCAGCCGAAGTACTCCTCGGTGTCGGAGTGCATCAACAGGTAGTCGTCCAAGCGGGCCAGCACCGGCAGGTCGCGCAGCCATGCCCGGTGCGTGTCGGTGAGCGCGGCCTGGTCGGCGTCCTGGCCGCCGTTGAGTTGCCAGCTGCGCTCGAAGCTGCGCTGGCCGTACTCGGACGGCACTTCCGTGTCGCCGAAGCGGTGCATGCCGAGGGTGAGGATCTCGTGGTTGCCCAGCAGCGCGTGAACCGCACCGCCGGCGCGCTGAGCCTCGTCGCCGAGGCGCATCACCAGATCCACCACGGCGACGCCGTCCGCGCCCCGGTCGAAGAAGTCACCGAGGAACCATGCCCGCGCGGCGCCCCCGCACCACGCGTCGTCATCGTCAACAAGACCCGCGGCGCGCAGCGCGCCGACCAGCTCGGTGCGATGCCCGTGCACGTCACCGATCACGTAGGCCGGCGAGGGCGCCGTTCCCGTCTCCGACTCCTCCACACCAAGACCATAGGCGTCCCGCACGAGGCCGCACTTCTGGCCCCTGTCACCCGGGTGCGTGATTGACACCCGGGCTATTTTGACTGTTACTATCAGTTTGGTGTTTCAATCTAAAGATTTTAACTGTCAACACTAGGGGCTCCGCTGTGATCGAATACCCAATGGTCAGGACCGCGCCGTTCGACCCGCCGCCGCAGTACGCCCACCTGCGGGCGGACACGCCGGTCACCCGCGCCGCGCTGCCCGGCGGCCGGTCGGCGTGGCTGGTCAGCGGACACGAGAACGTGCGGCGGCTGCTGGCCGATCCCCGGGTCAGCTCCGACCGGACGCATCCGGCGTTCCCGATGTTCGTGGAGATCTCGCCGGAGCAGATGCGCAAGACGGCGTCCTTCGGCAAGGCGCTGATCGGCGCCGACCCGCCTGAGCACACCGACCGGCGGCGGATGCTGATCACCGAGTTCACCGTGCGGCGGATACAGGGACTGCGGCCACGCATCGAGGAGATCGTGCACTCGTGCATCGACGCCATGATCGCCGGTGACCGCCCGGTGGATCTGGTGCGGGAACTGGCACTGCCGGTGCCGTCGCTGGTGATCTGCGAACTGCTCGGCGTGCCGTACGAGGACCGGGAGTTCTTCCAGGGGAAGACAAGGACGCTCATCCGGCGGACGACCCCACCGGACGAACGTAGCCAAGCGAGTGACGAATTACGGGCGTACTTCGATCGGCTGATCACCGCGAAGGAGCACTCTCCTGGGGACGATCTGCTCGGCCGGCTGATCGTGCGCAACCGGGAAACCCCGGTGTTCAGCCATGAACTGCTCATCGGCCTTGCGACGCTACTGCTGCTGGCCGGTCACGAGACGACCGCGAACGTCATCGCCCTCGGCACGCTTGCCCTGTTGGAAAACCCGGACCAGTTGGCCGCACTGAACGCCGACCCGACGCTCGTGCCGACGGCGGTCGAGGAGATGTTGCGGTATCTGACCATTGTGGAGGCCGGGTTCCGGGTGGCCATGGCGGACATCGAGATCGCCGGCACGGTGATCCGGGCAGGTGAGGGCATCGTGGCGCTCGGCCAGTCGGCGAACCGGGACCAGGCCGCGTTCCAGGACGCGGACCAGTTCGACATCGGGCGCGGGGCGCGTCATCACGTTGCGTTCGGATATGGCATCCATCAGTGTCTCGGCCAGAACCTTGCCCGCATGGAACTCGAGGTCGTCTTCGGCACGTTGTTCCGGCGGCTACCGGGGCTGCGGGTGTCGACACCGTTGTCGGAGCTGCCGTTCAAGGATGACGCGGCCATCTATGGTTTGTACGAGCTGCCGGTGACGTGGTGACGGCTGGTTTCGTTGGTATGAAAGGAAACTGATGCGGATCATCGTCGACCGTGAGGTGTGCGTCGGGGCCGGCCAGTGTGTGCTCACCGCTGCCGAACTGTTTGACCAGAGCGAAAGCGACGGTCGTGTGGTGGTGGTGCGGCAGCCTCAAGTGGCGGATCTGGCGGCGGTACGGGATGCTGTCGGAGTGTGTCCGGCGGGGGCAATCTCGCTTGTAGATTAACTCTTTAGACGGACTTTGGTCCGTTAGCCTTGCGCTCATCCCGGACAAACCGCCACACTTCAGACATGATCACACTCGGAGTCGCGGTCCTCCTACTGGCCGTAGCGATCGGCCTGCTGTACGCGCTGTCATACGGCATGGTGGTGCTCGTCGAGAATCTCGTGCGGCACCACCGAAAACGCCGCGTCCTGGCCAAGCTCACCGGCCGACTGCACGAACTGCTGGCGGAAGCAGGTCACCCACCCGTGCGACGCCGGCAGGGCGGCCGACATAGGCTGCGGGCGGACACCGGCCACCATCGACCCGTCGTCCCGGCCCTGCGAACCGCCGACCTCGACGACTACGACAACGGCCACGACGACTTCGACGACTTCGGAACCGACACCGGAACTTCTTACAACACAACGACTCGCCTCGTTGTCGTGCAGGACTCCTGCCCGGCCGGCCGTTCCTGCCCCGCTACGTACGGCCGTCATGCCGCCGTGGCCCCATCACCGTGCTGGGGTGTGCAGGATGCCGTTGAGGAGGACGTTCAACCCCCACCTG
>DATBCR010000271.1:0-7962 GCA_036270375.1 Pseudonocardiaceae bacterium
GTGATCGGGATCAAGGGCTCGGGCACCGCGCTCGGGTCGAGATCCAGGCAGGCCACCGAAGCACCCCGTGCCGCCAGCAGTGTCGCGGTGGCCAACCCGATTCCCGAGCCGCCGCCGGTGACGATCGCGCGTAGTCCGTTCAGTTCTGTCATTGCTCGTCCCTCCAGATGGGTCCGGAGGGATAAAGGTAGGAGGTGATCGACTCCGGGTGCAGGGCCGCCGAGAATCCGGGCGTTGTCGGTGCCGCGTACCGGCCGCCGGTCACCACGACCGGGTCGACGAAGTGCTCGTGCAGGTGGTCCACGTACTCGATCACGCGGTCCTCTGTCGTGCCGCTGACCGCGAGGTAGTCGAACATGGCGAGGTGCTGCACCAGTTCGCACAGCCCGACCCCGCCCGCGTGCGGGCACACCGGTACGCCGAACTTGGCCGCCAGCAACAGGATCGCGATGTTCTCGTTGACACCCGCGACTCGGGCCGCGTCGATCTGCAGTACGTCGACCGAGCCGGCCTGGAGCAATTGCTTGACGATGATCCGGTTCTGCACGTGCTCACCGGTGGCCACCTTGATCGGCGCGATGGCCCGCCGGATCGCGGTGTGCCCGAGGATGTCGTCCGGTGACGTCGGTTCCTCCACCCACCACGGCTGGAACGGGGCCAGTTCGGTGATCGCGGCGATCGCGGTGCCGACGTCCCAGCGCTGGTTGGCGTCCACCGCGATCCGGATGTCCGGCCCGACCACGTCCCGCACCAGCCGGAACCGGCGCACGTCGTCCTCGGTGTTCGCGCCGACTTTCAGCTTGATCTGGCCGAAGCCGTCGTCGACGGCCTCCTTGCTCAGGCGGACCAGCTTCTCGTCGGTGTAGCCGAGCCAGCCCGGCGACGTGGTGTACGCGGGATAGCCGTTGGCGAGCAGGTCGGCTTCCCGTTCGGCCCGGCCGGACCGCGCCTTCGCCAGGATGTCCAGCGCCTCGTCGGGTGTGAGTGCGTCGCTGAGGTAGCGGAAGTCGACCAGGTCGACGAGTTCGGCGGGGTTCATGTCCGCGAGCAGTCGCCACAGCGGCTTGCCGGCGCGTTTCGCCCGCAGGTCCCACAGGGCGTTCACGACGGCCGAGATGGCCATGTGGATGACGCCCTTCTCCGGCCCCAGCCAGCGCAGCTGCGGGTCGTGCACGAGCAGCCGCCACGTCCCGCCCATGTCCGCCAGCGTCTCCGCGACCGACCGGCCGACCAGGAACGGTGCCAGGGCCCGGATCGCGGCCACCTGGACGTCGTTGCCCCGGCCGATGGTGAACGCGAAACCGTGGCCGGCCATGCCGTCCCCGATGTCGGTGCGGAGCACCACGTAGGCGGCCGAGTAGTCCGGGTTGGGGTTCATCGCGTCCGAGCCGTCCAGCTCGCGCGAGGTGGGGAACCGGATGTCGTACGTGTCCAGTGCGACGATCCGGCCGTCCGCGCTCGTTGCGCTCGTTGTCATGCCTGACCCACCGTCTGGCGCTGCCGGCCGAGTCCGCTGATCTCGCACTCCACGACGTCGCCCGGCCGCAGGTAGGGCTTGGGCTCCGGGTGGCCGAGCGCCACGCCCGCGGGCGTGCCGGTGTTGATCACGTCGCCCGGGTACAGCACCATGAACTGGCTCAGGTAGTGCACGATCTCGGCGACGCCGAAGATCATCTGGGACGTGCTCGCGGCCTGCCGGACCGTGCCGTTCACGGACAGTCGCAGGTCGAGCGCCTGTGGGTCGGGGATCTCGTCGGGGGTGACCAGCCACGGGCCGAGCGGGCTGAACGTCTCCGAGTTCTTGCCCTTGTCCCACTGGCCGCCGCGTTCGAGCTGGAACTCCCGCTCGGACACGTCGTGCGCGATCGTGTAGCCGGCCACGTGTGCCAGTGCGTCGGCCGGGTCGTCCAGGTAGCGGGCGGTCCGGCCGATCACGGCGGCCAGTTCGACCTCGTAGTCGGTTTTGGTGCTGCGCCTGGGAATCAGGATCTCGTCGTCGGGTCCGACGACCGTGTCCGGTGCCTTGAGGAACAGCACCGGCTCGGTCGGGAGTTCGTGTGCCGTCTCGTCGGCGTGCGCGCGGTAGTTCACGCCGATGCAGACGATCTTGCCTGGCCGGGCGACCGGCGGCCCGAACCGGGTCACCGGCTCGTCCAGTGGCGGCAGGTCGTCCCTTGCCATGCGGTCGGCGACCGCCGCGACGCCGTCGCCGGCCAGGAACGCGCCGTCGAGATCCGCGCCGATGGCCGAGATGTCGAACCAGCGGCCGTCCGCGCCGAGCACGGCCGGCCGCTCCCCACCACGCGGACCTACCCGGACCAGCTTCACCAGCACCTCCACTGCCAGACCTCCGATGTATGGCTGTCTATCAGACATCGGATGAATCTGTCCAGAGACGATCTGGTCTCGGCCCAGGTCACGACGGACACAGGCCGCCCCGGGTGCGCGGGACGGCCTGTGAGTTCAACGGGTGTCGAACGCCCCTACGGGCTGAAACACGTGTTGGTGCTGGAGTCGAACAGCGGCGTGGTGTCCACCGGTTCGTTCGACGGCGGATTGGAGATCACGGTGCCGCTCTGCGTGAGGTTGTCCTCACAGTTGATCACGGCATTCGGGTCGGCACCCTCGCCACCGACCCAGAGGTCGATGTGCCGGAACTTCGGGCCGCCGTCCGGACCGTGGCCGGCCCAGTCCTGGTCACACGCGACGCAGTCGTCCTCCATGATGAAGTAGCGCTTGAGGAACGGGTAGTAGACCTTCGACCCGATCTTGAGTTCGGCCTTGTCGGTCGCGAAGGTGACCGGGTCGCTGAAGGTGCCGGTGCCGCCGGCCTGGTCGTGCAGGGTCGGATTGCCGTCGCTGCGCGGGTAGGCGATCGCGGCACCGGGCGGTGAGTTGTCCGGCCAGCCGTACAGCGTGACGAGGTACGTATGGCTGGTGCTGGCCGACGCGGGTGCCGCGTGGGTCGCCATGGCGGCGAATGACGTGACAACCAGTGCCAGCGCGCCGAGCGTGGCGATCAGTGTTCGTCGTTTCATCAGTCCTCCGTTAGCCGAGCAGTCCATAGATCTGCAGGTGGCTCTGGTCGCCGACGAACACCATCCCGTTCGCGACGGTCGGCACGTCGAAGTGGTTGAAGCCGTTGGTGTCGTCGAGGCCGTCCCGGGCGGGGTCGCCTGCGGTGTTCCAGATCTCGTGCCCGATGTTCGCCGCGTCGAACGCCCGCAGCACTGCGCCGTCGGTGTCGTCGACGGTCCAGACGACGCCGGTGCCGGGCGTGGATCCGTTGCTGGACACCACGGGGATCGCACCCGGGTAGGTGAACTCCTCCGGTCCCTGCGCGATCGGCGGGGTGGCGATGGTGCCGTCCGCGTTCAGCCGCCATTCGGTCGGCCGGCCGGTGCTGCCGCTGCCATAGATGAACTCGCCGGCCGTGGACTTCCAGTAGCCCCAGGTGCCCCACATCCCGCCGGGCACCGAGTACACGGTCAGCTCCTGCTTGATGTGGTCGACGTCGGTGCGGGCCTCCTGCCGGCAGGCGTTGGCAAGCGGCGTGTACCCGCCGAGGTTGGCCAGGTCGAGCACGTAGACCGCGCCGGTTTTGGACGACAGGATCAGCTCGTGGTGGCCGGGCACCATCAGCGGCGAGCCGGAACCGAGGTCCTGGTCGTGCCGGTAGCGGCACTCCTGGTCGAACGGGGTGAACGAGTCGGCGATCTTGAGCGTGCCGTCCTGCGGGGTCATCTCCAGCACACTGTCACCGGCCTCGGTGCCGCCGGAGTTCAGCGTGAACGGGCCGTTTCCGGTGACCAGCAACAGATGTCCGTGCGCGTCGACGGACAGGCCGCTCTCCGACTCCCACAGGCCGCCGTCGTTCGCGTCCGGTGTGGTGTTGTAGACGGTGACCCTGGCCAGGTCGGCGGTCCGGTAGCCGAGAACCCAGCCGTGGTACGGATTCAGGCCGCACCACGAGGCGAACGCCGCGTAGACGACGCCGTTGACCAGGGTCAGCCCTGGTCTCTGCTGCTCGTCCGACGCCCGGAACGCGACTTGGCCGTCGACCGCGTCGATACCGTTGCCCGGCACGCTCGCCGCCAACACCGTGGACGGGCCGATCTCCTTGCCGGACAGCAGGTCCAGCCGATGGATGCGGTAGGTCGCGGTGCCATTCTCGACGCTGAGCGCCACAAGGTAGACCGACTTGGTCGACCAGTCGATCACCGGGGTGCTGCTGATGCCGACCTCGGGGGTGATCGAGTCGCACAGCCGGTTCGCGGCGATCCGGTCGCTCGCGGCGAGCAGTGGGCGGGCGCCCGGCCGCAGCATGGACACGTGCCACAGCGGTGCCGGCAGGCGCGGGCCGGCCGCGGCCGCGTCGAACGCGTACACACTGTCGTGCTGGGTCGCCACGACGACCACGTCGTGCCGACCGCCGTTGATCGTCAGGCCGGGCACGAACAGCGGCTGCGCGTACACCTTGCCGTCAACCGGATACGCGGCCCGCTTGCCGAACTGCTTGCCGTTGACACTCGTCACGGTCAGCCGGGTCTCGGTCGAGTCCCATCCCAGCCGGGTGACATCGCCACGCTGGGTGAGCACGGCACCGGGCGGGCTCGCGAACGCGGTGTAGACCGCGTTCGCGAGCGGATCGTGCGCGACCCTGAGCTGCGGGCGTGGGGGAGTGGCCGGCGGATCGGCGGAACACGCCGCGGCAAGGGCGCAAGCGGTCAGTGCCAAGGCCAGCAGGGCGTACGGCCGGGGCCTGCCACGACATCGGGCCAACCGGACCTGCCGGACCATCGGTGCCTCCGCCGCGCCGCCGGGACCATTAACCGTTTATGGACCGTTAGTTAAGAAAGGTTCCTTACTTACGATCGCGAAAAGTACTCTCGCGGTTTCGCTCGGTCAAGCTTTTCCCGCCGGCCACCAAACAACCGATGAATACTGGCCGCGTCACCCGATGGTGTCGGCCCGTTCGCCCAGGTCACCTTCTCGGGGGATCGGTAGGGTCGGGTCCACGGAAACACGGGGAGGCAGCGGTCATGCGCAGTGTGGAGACCGTGCTGTTCCTGGTCGTCGTCGCGACCGTGGTGGCCACGTTCGCGAAGCGGCTGCGGGTGCCGGCGCCGTCGCTGCTGGTGGTGGCCGGCGTGGTGGTCGGGTTGCTGCCCGGCGTCCCGACCATCCAGGTGACACCGGAGATCGTCGGCCTTGTCGTGCTGCCGCCGCTGCTGTACGCGGCCGGCGAGGAACTGCCGTGGCGGGACCTGCGAGCCGTGTGGCGGCCGGTGACCGTGCTGGCGATCGGCCTCGTGCTCGTGTCGGCCGCCGCGGTCGCCGCCGTCGTCGTGGCGATCACCGGGCTGCCGGTCGGCATGGCCCTGGTATTGGGCACGGTGCTGGCCAGCACCGACCCGGTCGCGGTGACCGCCCTCGGCCGGAGACTCGCGCTGCCACCACGGGTGCAGGCGCTGGTCCAGGCGGAGAGCCTGTTCAACGACGCCACCAGCCTGCTGTTGTTCCGGGTCGCGGTGTCCATCGCGGTCACTGTCGGCGGGGTGTCCTGGGGGCATGTCGTCGGCGAGTTCGTGCTCCTCGCAGGCGGCGGCACACTGGTCGGCGCGCTGGTGGCGGGCGGCGTGATCCTGATCCGGCGACGGACAACCGACCCGGTGATCGAGGCGGTGATCGCGCTGGTCACCCCGTACGCCGGCTACGTGCTCGCGGAGGCGGTGCACGGATCCGGGGTGACCGCGGTCGTGGTGTCCAGCATCGTGATCGGCACCCAGACGTCCCGGCTGACCACCGCGCACGTCCGGCTGCAGCTCGGCGCCGTCTACCAGACCGTGGTGTTCCTGTTGGAAAGCGTAGTGTTCGGCCTGATCGGGCTGGAACTGCCGACCCTCGTGCGCGATCTGACCGGCCGACAGGCGCACTGGCCGTTCCAGGCGCTCGCGATCACCGGCACCCTGCTGCTGGTGCGCATCCTGTGGGTGTTCCCGCTGTCCGCGGTGCTGCAGCGGCGCAGCAAGCAGGGCCGGTCGTCGTGGCAGGTGCCGGCGGTGGTGTCGTGGGCCGGTGCGCGCGGGGTGGTGCCACTGGCGGCCGCGCTGTCCATTCCGCTGGTCACCGACAGCGGTGCCGACCTGCCACAGCGCGACCTCGTGCTGCTGCTGGCGTCCGCCGTCATCGTGATCACCCTGGTGGCACAGGGTTTCACACTCGCGCCGCTGGTACGCAGGGCCGGCATCGCGATCGCACCGGCCGACATCCGGCACGAGCAGACCATGGCCCAGCTGTGCCTCGCCCGCGCCGGTCTGGACCATCTCGAACAGGTGGCCGAGCTGGCACTCGCGTCGGACGTCGTGCTCGACCAACTGCGCCGCCAGCTCACCGCGCGGATCGACCGGATCGAGGCGGACCGGGCCGCCGAGGCGGCCGATCCGACGGCGGCCGATCCGCGCGGTGCGCCGGACGGGTCCGGGTACCGGGCGCTGCGCAGGGACCTGCTGTCGGTGCAGCGGGCCGAACTCGACCGGCTGTTCGACGCCGGCACGATCAGCGACGGCACCCGGCGGCGCGTGCTACGCGGTCTCGACCTCGAGGACGCCGGACTCGGCGACTGAGTCCAGGAAACCGAGCATCCGCCGCCACACGTCGGCACACTCGTCGGCATAGCCGTCCCGCAGCGACTGGTCGAAGAAACCGTGCGGTGCGCCGGGATAGCCGACGATCTCGTGCTCGACCCCGGCGTCGGTGAGGGCGCGGTCGAACTCTTTGACCGTCTGCGGCGGGATGCCGTCGTCCGCGCTGCCGAACATGCCGAGGATCGGCGCGGTCAGCTCGCCGGCCCGCTGGATCGGCCCCGGCGCGTTGCGGATCGGTCCCGGGGCGCCGTAGAGGCCGATCGCACCAGCGAGTCCGAACGCCGGGTCCGCGGTCAGGAACGCGAACCGGCCGCCGACACAGAAACCAAGCGACACGACGGCCCGGCAGCCACCGCGCCGCAGCGCACTGATACCGGCGGCGAAATCCGCGTACAGGCCGTTGCGCCTCAACTTGCCGAGATGTGGCAGCACCGGGAAATCGGCCGGCCGGTCCCGATTCAGGCCGTCGCTGCGGCCGAAGTAGTCGATCGCCAGTGTGGTGTGGCCCTGCTCGGCGAGCTGGACGGCGAGTTGGTCGTAGAACGCGCGCAGGCCCAGATTGTCCGGCAGCAGCAGCACACCGACGCCGGAACTGGCGGCCGGGTCGACCGGTTCGGCGCGGAATGCGCCGAACTTGGCGCCGTCCACAGACTTGAGGACGAGTGATTCGGTGCGTGCCTCGGTGCGGGCGGCACGGCAGGCGGGTGGCTGGGCGGAGTCGTCGTAGCACACTGGAATGTCCTTTCCGAGGTGCCGACGACAATACAACCCGATTTCCAAGTATAGCACAATGACATTCATTTCACCAGACGGTATGGATAAGAATGCGGTCACGATTGATTCCACCAACCCAAGACGGCGTCGACACATACGATCAACGCGTGCCGACCCTGCGCAGGAGTCCGCGTCCCCGCCGCTTCGTGGTGTGCGGGGACAGCCCGTTGGCCTACCGGCTGGTGAACGAGTTGGTCACCCGGTTCGGCGCCGAGGTCACCGTCGTGCTGCCCGACAAGCACCGCAACCAGGGGCCGAGGATGGACCAACTACCCGGCGTGCGGCTGGTCGAGGCCTCGCAACTGGACGACACGACGCTGCAGTCCGCCGGTGTGGTCGAGGCGCGGGCGCTGGCACTCGTCGCCCAGGACGACGTCGGCAACATTCACGCCGCGCTGCGCGCCTACGACCTCAACCCGGACCTGCGGCTGGTCATCCGGATGTACAACACCAGCCTCGGTTTCAAGATCCGTAACCTGTTCCCCGACTGCGCCGTGCTGTCCGACTCGACGATGGCCGCGCCGTCCTTCGTGGCCGCCGC
>DATBCR010000272.1:0-4498 GCA_036270375.1 Pseudonocardiaceae bacterium
CCGTTCCCGGGGCGGCCGCTGCCGGGGGCCGCCGCGTCACCTCCGTCAAGGAGTGTCCCGTAAGGCCGGCGGACGAATTCGCGCGGCGTGACGCCCGGGTGCATAGCGCGTGCGACCTCGCACTTCACCAGCCTCCTCGCAGGCGACAGCGAAACTATCGGAAACTTCGGTCCAAACGGTATCGACTCGACTATGGAGCGTCAAGCGCCGGACCAGGCCGTAACGAATAGGTGTCCAGGCGGCCGCACATGCCGTACGCCCGCTCCGGCGGCGGCGCCGCGCTGCGCACGTCGGCCCGCAGCAGATGGTCGATGTCGCCGGCGCGCAGGGTGCTCAGGTGCTCGTCCGTTCGGCGCACGGCCTCGGCCGGACCGTCCCGCCAGATCTGTTCCCATGCCGCGACGTGCTCGCGTTTCAGGGCCACCGCCGCGCGGTAGAAATCGGCGAGCGGTTCGGTGTCGCCCGCCCGGACCTGCTGCGCCAGCTGCAGAAAACCGCGCATAGCCAGGTCCCTGCGAGCGCGCGCGGCGCCGTCGGAGGACTCGGTCAGCGCGGCGTTACGGTGGTAGACCTCCGGATCGGCGAGGACATGCGGCGGGAAGGTGAAGACCGCGTCGCCGGCCTCGGGCAGGCCGCTGTTCTGCATCACCACGACCACCCGAAGGCTGCCGTCCTCATTGACCGCGCGGTGGATCGTGCCTGGGCTGAACCAGACCACGGCGCCCTCGAACAGCGGCGTTTCCTTGAAGCCGGCCATGGTCAGCGTCTGCACGGCGCCGGTGCCGGCCACCACGACGTACGCCTCGGTGCAGGCAAGGTGCACGTGCGGGGAGCCGCCCCGGATGCCGTCCGCCGCCGTCCACGGGTAGACCGAAAGTCCGGAAACCGCCGTACCGCCCGGAAACAGCGGCTGCTCAGCTACCACGGGTGCGCCGCCAGATGTGCCTCGATCCGCTCCGCATCCCACGCGCCGTCCGCGACCACCACCCGGTACGCCAGCCGCAGGACCGCGCCGTCGGCCAGCTCGGCCGGTTCGAAGAACGCGAGCGACGGATTGACCACCGCATAGGGATCCGTTCGTACGAACCAGAACGGCGGGTGGCCGGGGTTGGTCGAGTGGTCGACGAACAGCAGCGTGGCCGGGCTCCCGGTGGCCTCGTCGCGGCCGGTGTACGCCAGCCAGGTGGCCCGCCGCCCCATCATCGCCGGCCCGCGCTGATCGTCCGACGCGAGCACGTCGCCGTCTTTGAACGACATCGGGCCACGCCAGAAGAAACCGCAGTAGCCGGCCAGTTCGCGCCCGAACACGGTGGGGCTGCCGAACTCCAGCGGCGCGCCGCGCACGTTGCGCAGTTCGGTGCCGAACGCAAGCGTCCACGAGCCGGCGGCCGGGTCGACGTCGCGGACCGCCACCGTGCGGCGCTCGTCGATCCAGTGCTCGCCGTCCGCGGTGATCCAGTCGATGTGCTCGACGAACCCGGGGTGACTGTTGTCGGCGACGGCGGCGAATTCCCGGTGCCGCATCGAACCGACGTTCGGCAGGTCCTGGTAGCCGTGGCCGGCGACGTAGGAGCCGCCGCCCCAGAAGTTCTGACCCGAGAGGTGCGACGCCGTCATCGCGAGACCCTTGTGCCACAGGTGGTCCTCGGGCCGGTTGTCGGTGACGACATGACCGGCGAGTGTCCGAAGTGGATGGAAGTACGGCATCGGGCACTCGAACGCCGGGATGTCCGGCCGGTAGGCGTACCGGAACAGTTCGATATCGCCGACCGCGACGGTGACCGCGTCGCCGACCTCATGCATCGTCGTCATGGATTCCGCTCAGTCGGTGGTAGAAGGGGTCGTCCGGGCCGAGTTGGTCGCGCAGGACCGGCTGCCCGGTGAACGCCGACCGGTATAGCGCGGTCACCAGTTCCAGCGTTTCGCGGCCCGCCGGCCCGCTGACCGGTGGCCGTTCGCCCCGGCTCATCGCGTCCAGCAGGAACGTGAGCTGCGCGGTGTGCGAGCTTGGCACGTTGTCCGGCGGGTCCCACGGGTTCGTGGTGACGTGCTGGGCCGGGGTGTACCGCCAGTGCGAGTTGTCGTAGCCGTAGAGATGCGACAGTTCCACGGTGGCATCGGTGAAGTCGAACCGCAGGTAGCTCTCCTCGCGTGGCGACAGCACGCTGTTCACCACGGATGCCATGGCACCGCTGGCGAATCGCACGATCGCCATCGACACGTCCTCGGTGCGCACGTCCCTGGCCAATGTCGCGGCCATCGCGCGCACTTCGGTCCACTCACCGAGCGTGGCCAGCATGAGGTCCATCTGGTGGATGCCGTGGCCCATGGTCGGTCCGCCGCCCTCGGTGGCCCAGTCGCCGCGCCACGGGACGTCGTAGTAGGCGTCGTCGCGGTACCAGGTGGTCTGGCACAGCGCGACGAGCGGACGGCCGAGGGCGCCGTCGGCGATGAGCCGGCGGAGATGCCGCGCGCCGGAGCCGAAGCGGTGCTGGAAGACCACGCTGGCATAGGGGCCGCCGTCCCGCTCGGCCGCCTCGATGCGGTCGAACTCGGCCAGCGACAGGCACGGCGGCTTCTCCACCAGCACCCACGCGCCGGCTTCGAGGCACTGGACCACCACGTCGGCGTGCCGCGCGGGCGGCGTGCAGACGTGCACCAGGTCCGGCTTCTCGATGTCCAGCATGGTGTCCAGGGACCGATAGGCGGCCGGGATGTCGTGGCGGGCCTGGAAACTCTCCAGCCGGTCCGGGTCGACGTCCACCACGGCGGCGACGGCGACCCGGGTGCCCTGTGCGCGCAGTGCCGGGAAGTGGGCCACTTCCGCGATGCCACCGGTGCCGACAATGGCGACGCGGACCGGTGCGAAACTATCCGAAAGTTCCACGGGTCGAACCTAGGGTGATGTCCGCCGGACCGTCAAGTTTGACAGATGGCCGACGGTGACTGAAACTTTCGGCCCGACAGCGAAAGGGGAGGTGAGCGTGGCCGCCGCCGACCGACCGAGGGTGACCATCGCCGACATCGCCAGGGAGGCGGGGGTGTCGGTGCCCACCGTGTCCAAGGTGCTCAACGGCAAGCACGAGGTAGCACCGGACACCAGGGCCCGCATCGAACGGCTGATCGAGAAGCACCGGTACGCGCGGCGCTCCCGCCGGCCGGACAGCCGGGCCGGCCTGGTCGACCTGGTGTTCCCGTCGCTGGACAGCGCGTGGGACGTGGAGATCATCCGGGGTGTCGAGGAGGTCGCGCACTCCGCCCGGATGGGCACCGTGGTGTCCGCGATCCACGGGCACGGCGCGCAGGCCAGGAACTGGCTGGACAACCTGTCCGCGCGGCGCTCGGACGGCGTGATCCTCGCGGTGGCCGACCTGACGCCGAAGCAGACCGACCGCGTGCGGTCCCTCGGCATGCCGATCGTGGCCATCGACCCGACCGGCGGCACGCCGCCGGACATCCCGTCGGTCGGTGCCACCAACTGGCAGGGCGCGCTGACCGCGACCGAGCACCTGATCGGCTTGGGGCACCGGGAGATCGCGTTCGTCGGCGGGCCGGACCGGCTGCAGTGCAGCCAGGCGCGGGAGGACGGGTTCCGCTCCGCGATGCGTGTCGCCGGGCTGCCGGTGCGTCCGGAACTGGTACACGCGGGCGACTTCTCGCACGAGGCAGGGCAACGGGTGCTGGCCACCCTGCTCGGCCTGCCGGTGCCGCCGACCGCCGTGTTCGCCGGCAACGACCAGCAGGCGCTCGGTGCCTGCCAGGCCATCCGGGAGCGTGGGCTGCGGATTCCGGACGACGTCAGCGTGATCGGGTTCGACGACCTGCCGGCGGCCCGGTGGACCTATCCGCAGCTCACCACGATCCGGCAGCCGATCGCCGAAATGGCCGCGCAGGCGATGCGGATGTTGTTGCGCTACCTGGAAACCGACGCCTTCGGGACGCAGCGGGTCGAGCTGGCTACGGAGCTGGTGATCAGGTCGAGCACGGCCGCCCGAACAGCCTAGCCGAAACTATCGGCCAGTCCTTCGCGGCCTGTCGCCGTGTTGACCTGCTTGTTTGACTTGATCTCGAAGCGGGCAATACGGTCGAGCGGACCGATAGCTATCCGACAGGTACCGAAAGTTTCGGAAAGGACGACGATGTCCATGGGTTCCGATACCGGTGCACGATTGGCCCGGCGCCGGCTGGCCACGACGCTCACGGTGGTGTTCGCCGCCGTCACGCTCGCTGTCGTGGCGGCCGTACCGGCCGTCGCGGCCAGCAGCCTGGCGCAACTGGCCTCGGCCAAGGGGCGTTACTTCGGCACCGCGCTCACTCAGGGCAATCTGAGCAACCCGACTCTGACCAACGTCGCCTCGGCGCAGTTCAACATGGTGACCCCTGGCAACGAGATGAAATGGCAGACCACCGAGCCGAACCGGGGCCAGTTCAACTTCGGGCCCGGCGACCAGATCGTCAACTTCGCCAAGTCGCACGGCATGCGGGTGCGCGGGCACAA
>DATBCR010000273.1:0-2253 GCA_036270375.1 Pseudonocardiaceae bacterium
AACCTCGGCCGGATCAGCGATGTGGTGCACCCGTATCTCGGCACCGTGCTCGCGGCCACCGGGACATGGCTGGACGGTCACGCGGACATCGTGTCGCGGTTCTGCGCGGCCTGGCAGACGGCTGTCGACATGCTGCTCCGACCGGAACGGGCGGCCGACGTGGACCCGTTGCTCGCCACCGTGTTCGGCCTGCCGGCGGCACAGATTCCCGCGATGCGCCGGATACTTGCCGACGCGCACGAAGGACTCGTGCCGGACGGCGTCGTCGACGAGGACGCGCTCGACAGTGTGTACCGGCTGCGGGCCTGGTACGGGCCGGCGAAAGTATCGCCGATCCGGCTTACCGTCAACGGCACGGATCACGACATCGCCTGCGATCCGGACACCCCGCTGTTGTACGTGCTGCGCAACGACCTCGGGCTGATGGCCGCCAAGTTCGGCTGCGGGACGGGCCTGTGCGGTGCGTGCAATGTGATCGTCGACGGCCGTGCGGTGCATTCGTGCGACACCCCGGTGCGGTCGGTCGTCGGCAGACGCGTCCGCACACTGGAGGGCCTTGGCGAGGTCGGCAGCCCCCATCCCCTGCAACGTGCTTTCGTTGCCGAGCAGGCGATGCAGTGCGGATACTGCATCTCGGGCATGATCGTCAGCGCGGCGGCGCTGCTGGAGAGCACCACCGACCTCGACGACGCGTCGGTGCGGCGTGCGCTCGACGACAACCTGTGCCGCTGCGGCGCCCACAACCGGATCGTGCGCGCAATCCTGGCGGCCGCAGAAGTGATCTCGTGACCGAGCTGTCGCCCAGCCTGACCGCCAACCCCGATCCGGGCCGCTGGCTGGAGCTGAGGCCGGACGGAATCGTGTTGGTGCGCAGCGGAAAGGTCGAGCTGGGCCAGGGGGTGCTCACCGCTCTCGCGCAGATCGTGGCCGACGAACTCGACGTGGACATCGCCCGGATCCGAATGGCGACTGTCCAAACTGGACTAAGCCCGGACGAGGGTTACACCGCTGGCAGCCTGTCGATGCAGCACTCCGGCTCGGCCCTACGTGTGGTTGCCGCCCGGCTGCGTGCCGCCCTCGTCGCCGCGGCCGCGGCCAAGCTCGGTGTCGCGACGGACGAGCTGATCGTTGCCGACGGCGAGATCCGAGGGCCGGGCGGAGTGTCCACAAGCTACTGGGAGCTTGCCGAGTCCGTCGCCGAAAGTCCTGTTGTGGACGCACCGGTCAAGCCGGCTCGGGCGCACAAGGTGGTCGGCGGTGACGTTCCCCGCATCGACATTCCGGGCAAGGTGTTCGGCACCCGGCGTTACGTGCACGACCTGCGGTTCGCAGGCCAGTTGTTCGGTCGGGTACTCAGACCGCCGGCACGTGGCGCCCGATTGGTCGAGGTTGACGAGGGCGCTGTCTCTGACCTGCCCGGAGTGGTGGTGGTGCGGGATGGCGACTTCGTTGGTGTACTGGCCGAACGCGAGGACGTCGCCGTGCGGGCGGTCGCCGCACTCGACCGGGCCTGCCGCTGGGAGCACCGCGACACCCTGCCCGACGAGCGCACGCTGGCCGACTTCCTTACTTCGGCGCCCTCCGACGAGCACCTGTTGTACGACACCGGCACGGCACCGTTGCCCGGCGCCACAACGGTGACCGCACGGTTCACCCGCCCGTACCTCGCGCACGCGTCCATCGCGCCGTCGTGCGCGGTTGCGCGCTGGCACAACGGGAAACTGGCGGTGTGGTCGCACACCCAGGGCGTCTACCAGCTCCGCGCGGAACTAGCCCGGTGGTTCGGGCTGGCACCGGATGACGTGTCGGTCGAACACGTCGAAGGTGCCGGCTGCTACGGGCACAACGCCGCCGATGACGCCGCGGGCGATGCCGCGCTGCTGGCGCGCGCCGTGCCCGGCCGCCACGTGCAGGTGGTCTGGAGCCGACCGGACGAACTCGGCTGGGCACCCTTCGGCCCAGCGATGGCGGTCGAGGTGACGGTCGAACTGGACGCGGCCGGCGAGATCCACCATTGGCGGCAGGAGGTGTGGAGCAACGGCCATACGAGCCGCCCGTCGTCACGAGGCAATCCACCGCTGCTCGCGGCGGCGCACCAGGGCCGGCCGCCGACGGTGTCATCGGACCCGCCGCTGGCCAACGGCGGCGGATCCGGTCGCAATGCTGTGCCCGGCTACCGCCTGCCTGGACTGACGGTGGTCTCGCACGTGCTGCGGGACATGCCGCTGCGGACGTCCGCGCTGCGCGCACTCG
>DATBCR010000274.1:0-3234 GCA_036270375.1 Pseudonocardiaceae bacterium
GGTTGGCTGGTGTTCGCGGTCGGGTACGCGGCGGCACTGCTGCTCATCACGTCGCTCGCGCTGCACGGCCGGGCGTCGGCAGGCGACATCGTGCTGGTGACGAGCGTTGTCACGCAGTTCCGCGGGCAGACCAGCGGGATGGCCGCGGTGACCGGCAAGTTCGTGGCCGGGATGCACGTACTGGACCAGTACCAGTGGCTGCTCGACTACGCCGAGGCCCGACGGCCGGCATCGACCGACGCGCCGGTCCCGGACCGGCTGTGCGACGGGATCGTGCTCGACGGGCTGGGTTTCCGTTATCCGGACACGGATCGCGACATACTGCGGGACGTCGACGTGCGGCTGCCGGCCGGTTCGGTGGTGGCGCTCGTCGGCGAGCACGGTGCCGGCAAGACGACGCTGGTCAAGTTGCTGTGCGGGCTCTACCAGCCGACCACCGGACGGATCGTCATCGACGGCGTACCGCTGGACTCGCTGTCGGCCACCGAGTGGCGCACCCGCACCAGCGCGGCGTTCCAGGACTTCGGCCGGTACGAGTTCGCGGCAAGGGAAACCGTCGGCGTCGGCGACCTGCCGAACATCGACGACGACGCCAGCATCCAGCGTGCCCTTGACCGGGCCGGTGCCGTCGAACTGGTCACCGCGTTGCCGAACGGGCTGGACACCCAACTGGGCCGCTCGTTCACCGGCGGTGCCGACCTGTCCACCGGCCAGTGGCAGAAACTCGCGCTGGGCCGTGCTTTCATGCGCGGCCGACCCCTGCTGCTCGTCCTCGACGAGCCGACCGCGTCGCTGGACGTGGCATCCGAACAGGAACTGTTCGAGCGCTACGCACGACGGGCAAGGCGCCTTGGCGCCGAGGTCGGCGCGATCACCCTGCTGGTCTCGCACCGCTTCGCCACGGTCCGCCTCGCCGACATCATCCTGGTGCTCGGCGACAGCACGATCAGCCAACGGGGCACGCACGCCGACCTGATCAGCGCCGGCGGCCGCTACGCCGACCTCTACCGCCTGCAGGCCGACGCCTACAAGGTCGACACCGACAAGGCCGACGCCTTTGAGGTCGACCGCCTTTAATGTCGACCGCCCTTAAGATCGACGCCTTTGAGATCACCGAGTCGTGACCTCAGACCAGCGCCTCGATCAGCCCGACGGCATCCTCGATCGCCGGTAGCGACGCGATTTCCGTCCGCACCCGTCCGGCCGCCGCCCGGTATTCCTGTTCGGTCAGCAGGGCCTCGATCATCGAATGGACGCGGGCCGGATCGAGATCGCCGAACACCGCGCCGCCGTCCGCGTCACCGATCGGATACAACAGGCCCGCGCCCAACTGTGCGCAGCGTTCGGCCGCGTTGAAACCCAACGGCTCGCCCCAGGTCACCGGCAGGCACCCGACCGGCACGCCGTGCGCGAGGGCCGCCATCATGGCGTTCAACCCGCCCTGGCAGACAACCGCGGCGCAGTGCGGGATGAGCTGGGACTGCGGCACGTACCGCTCGACGCGCACGTTGGGCGGCAACGGATGCAGCTCGGCCGGATCCCGGGCCGCGCCCACCGTCACGACCACCTGCGCCGCCACCCCGGCCGCACCCTCGACCAGCCGCTCCATCACCAGGGGCAGCCGTGCGTAGTAGGTCCCCATGGTCAGGTAGACCAGCGGCGAGCCATCCAGCCAGTCCGGTGGTTCGACCGATGTCGCGCCGTCGTAGTTCGGCGGCCGCAGGAAGTGTTCGTGCGGCAGGTGTGGCTCGTCCGGCCACGCGAAGCCCGGCGGGTACAGGTTCAGCAGCAGATCGCCGAACGCCCGCGACGGTCCGCCGAGTTCGGCGAAGTCAACCCCCAGCCAACACCGGCTCGCCGCGACATGTGTCATCGGCGGCCGCAGCGCATTGCCGAGCACCGCCGAGGGAATCCCCAGCTTGGCACCGACCGCGACGCCCGCCACCTCGGACCAGTCGTGTACCAGCACGTCCGGCGACCATTCGTCGACGTGCTCGCGCAGGTCGTCCACCCAGAAGCCGAACGAGTCCAGCAGCAGCGCGTAGAACCGTTGGGCCAGCCGGGGAGTGAGCCGGTCACCCGGCCGGGGCAGGTCGAAACCGAGGTTCACCTGAGTGAAACCGGCCGTCCGAACGTGCTCGGCGAATCCCGGGGACGTCGCCAGTCGAACCTCGTGCCCGGCCGCCCGCAGGGCCGTGGCCACCGCAAGGCAGGGATTGACGTGGCCGAGGCTGGGCAGCGCGCTCATCAGGACCCGCATGCGGCCCATGGTCGTTCGGCCGCGTCACGCTGTCGTCACGTGACGCCCCGGTGACAGTTCCGCCGGTACCGTGGGCCGGGCTGCGGGAGGAGTGTCGTGTGGACGACCAACTGATGGCTCGGCTGCTGGATCTGGGCACCGCCGAAGCGACGCGCATCATCAACAACGTCAACAACATCAACGGCGATGACGACCACACGCTGGTCGCGATGTTCGGCGAACTGCTCCCCCGCCTCACCGAGGACACCACCGTCGAATACCGCCTCACCCTGCCGCACCGCGATACCACCCAGCACCTTCGCCTGCGACCGTCGGACCGCACGGTCGAGTTGATCCCCCCGACCGCCGCCCAACTGCGGATGCACCACGGCCCGGCCGAGTTCGTCGACTTGTTCCGCGCCACCTTCGGCGGCCGGCACGACCTCGGCTTCGCGATCTTCGACAGAGCAGACCAGCCGGTGGCCAAGATCCTGGCCGCGAGCTTCGCCGACCGCCCCGACCTGGCCGAACTGGCCGCCCGCCACGGCTCCTGCAAATGGGGCGCGCACTGGCGGCCGACGCACTACGAGAGCTATCTCGCGCCGATGCGCGACCAGCGGCTCACGATCCTGGAAATCGGCATCGGCGGCCACCACGTCGCCCCCGGCGGCCAGTCGCTGCGCATGTGGCGGGACTACTTCCCGCGCGCGCTGATCTACGGCATCGACCTCTACGACAAGCACGACGTCGCAGAACAGCGCATCGGCGTCTTCAAGGGCGACCAGAGCGACGTGCGTTTCCTGGCCGATGTCGTGGCGCGGACCGGCCCGCTGGACATCGTGATCGACGACGGCAGCCACGTGAACGACCACGTCCTGACCGCGTTCCGATTCCTGTTCCCACACCTGAGCGACGGCGGGCGGTACCTGGTCGACGATCTCCAGTCGTCCTACTGGCCGGCGTTCGGCGGCAGTCCGGACGACCGGAACGACCCG
>DATBCR010000275.1:0-3184 GCA_036270375.1 Pseudonocardiaceae bacterium
TGGATGGACGCTCGCGTCGTCATCCGGCGGCCGAGATGGCCGCCCAGCTATGCTGCCCCCATGCCCGAACTGGAGCTGTCGGCCGGCACGATCGACTACCAGGACACCGGCGGCGACGGCCCGGTCGTCGTGCTGCTGCACGGCCTCGCGATGGACTCGTCGCTGTGGCGGCACGTGGTCGACGACCTGCGCGCCGACCACCGCTGCGTGCTGCCGACGCTGCCACTTGGCGGCCACCGCAGACCGATGCACCCGGACGCGGACCTGACCCTGCACGGCATCGCCGGCCTGGTGGCGGAGTTCCTGGCCCGCCTTGACCTGACCAACGTGACCCTGGCCGGCAACGACTGGGGCGGCGCACAATTGCTGGCGGACAACCCCCGGGTTGCCCGACTGGCGCTGGTGGCGTGCGAGGCGTTCGACAACTACCCGCCCGGCCTGCCCGGCCGGATGGTCAAGATCGCGGTCTCGGTGCCCGGCGGCTTGTTCACCTTGGCCAAGACACTGCGGTTGCGACCATTGCGCCGCCTGCCGATCGCCTTCGGCATGATGAGCAAACGCCCGGTCCCGAACGCCGTGATGGACAGCTGGCTCCGGCCACTACGAACCAGCCGAGGCGTGCGGCGCGATGTCGGCAAGTACGGCCGGTCGGCCCGCAAAGCCCAGATGGTCGCGGCAACCGAGCACCTGCGGTCGTTCGAGCGCCCGGCCCTGGTGGTGTGGGCGACCGAGGACCGGATGATGCCCCCGGAACACGGCCGCCGCCTGGCCGACCTGCTGCCGAACAGCCGCCTTGTGGAGATCGAGGACAGCTACACCCTCATTCCGGAAGACCAGCCGGTCCGACTGGCCGCGGCCATCCGCGACTTCATCAGAGAAACGACATGACACGCTAGGCGTTGAGGTACGCCAACACGGCCCGCACCCGGCGATTGTCGTCCGTCGATGGCGGCAGGTCGAGCTTGGCAAAGATGTTGTTGGTGTGCTTGGCAACCGCCTTGTCCGTCACGAACAGCTTGCCCGCGATGGCCGCATTGGACCGCCCCTCCGCCATCAACCCCAACACCTCCCGCTCCCGCGCGGTGAGCCGATGCATCGGCTCGTTCCCGGCGTTGCGCGCCAACAACTGCGACACGACCTCCGGATCCATCGCCGTCCCCCCACCGGCCACCCGCCGCACCGCATCCACGAACTGCTCCACGTTGGCCACCCGGTCCTTCAACAGATAGCCGACCGCCCCGTTCCCGTCCGACAACAACTCCCGCGCGTACAACTGCTCCACATACTGCGACAGCACCAACACCGGCAACCCGGGCACCGCCGCCCGCGCCTCGATGGCCGCCCGCAACCCCTCATCCGTGAAAGTGGGCGGCAGCCGGACGTCCACCACCGCCACGTCCGGCCGATGCTCGACCAGCGCCCGCAACAGCGCAGGCCCGCTGTCCACCGCCTCGATCACGTCGAACCCGTTGGCCGACAACAGCCTGATCAGGCCGTCCCGGAGGAGGGCGAGATCTTCACCGAGGACAACTCGCACGGCAGCTCCATCGTCACGATCGTGGGCCCGCCGATCGGACTGGCCAGCACCATTGTCCCGTCGAATGCTGCCAGTCGCCGCTCGATGCCGTGCAACCCGCCACCACCGGGCTGGGTGGCCCCGCCACGGCCGTCGTCGCCGACCATCACGCCGAGCCGTCCGTCGGTGTACGTGATCCGGATCCAGACCGACGTCGCACCGCTGTGCTTGGCCGCGTTGGTCAGCGACTCGGCGACCGCGAAGTACACCGCGGACTCGACCGGCGCCGGCGGCCGGCCGGGCAGATCGATGCTCACCTCCACGGGCAGCTGACTGGCCAACGCCAGCGCCCGGACGGCACCGTCCAGACCACGGTCGGCCAGTACCGGCGGGTGGATGCCGCGCACGAGATCACGCAACTCGGACAACGCGAGCCCGGTCGCCTCCCGTGCCTCGGCCAGCAGTTCGCCCGCCGCGTTCGGATCGGTGGCGAGCAGCACCTCGGCCATACCGAGACTCATGCCGAGCGACACGAGCCGGGCCTGCGCACCGTCGTGCAGGTCACGCTCGATCCGGCGCAGCTCGGCGGCCTGCGTGTCCACCGTCTCGGCCCGCGACTCGGTGAGCTGCGCGACCCGGTTGGCCAGCCGGGACTTCTCGGTCGGCGCGAGGATCGCGTGCGTCAGCCGGGCGTAGCCCCGCATGAGCGGCCGTGTCGTCGTCCAGAACAACGCGAAACAGACAAGTGCGACCGGGTACATGATGAACGACTGCTGCCAGTCCAGGTGCAGCCACTGTCCGAACGGATGGCCGAACACCTGCGGCGGGGTCACCGCGACAAGCAGCGGATACACCAGGTAGAACAGCGTGCCGAGCAGGAACGTGATCGGCAGGATGACCATGGTGATGCCGACAGTGGTGTCCAGGAGCACCCACAGCAGGTCACGGTAGGTGGCGCGATCGGTGACGATGGCCCGCAGCCGGGCGATCCAGTCACCATCCGGTTCCGGCTTGTACGGCCGGGCGATCGGGACACCCATCACCTTCCCGGACCACAACCGGTGCAGATCGGCCAGCCCACGCAGCCACTTCACGGTGATCAACGTCAGCGGAACACCGACGACAACCGTGATGACCGATCCCGCCGTGATCACGATGGACCACACCGCGACGCCGACCTGGGACAACACCGCCATCACCAGGCCCCACCCGGCGAGGCGCAACCGGGACCGTGTCCCCTGACCAGCCACTACGGCGCCCATGATTCCCCTTCCAACCGATGCTCAGTATCGATTGTGGTCCGTACGACCCGCCGTGTCGGTAGTCCTGGCACTACCTGAACAGGGGCGTACGTCCACTGATACCGCGCACCGTGGGGAAGCAGAACAGGTCAGGCGTACTTGACCGCGTAGTGCTTCATGCCGTTGAGCCAGCCCGACCGCAGCCGGACCGGCTCGGCCAGTTGCCGGATGTCCGGCATGTGGTCGGCGATGGCGTTGAAGATCAGGTCGATCTCCAGCCGGGCCAGGTTGGCGCCGAGGCAGTAGTGCGCTCCGGTGCCACCGAACCCGACATGCGGATTGGGATCACGCAAAACGTCGAACCGTTCCGGCGCCTCGAAAACCTCGGGGTCGAAGTTGGCCGAGCTGTAGAACATGCCGACCCGCT
>DATBCR010000276.1:0-2021 GCA_036270375.1 Pseudonocardiaceae bacterium
TGGAGTTCCGCGTGACCGGCGTGCTCGGCGACGGCGGCCATAACGGCGGGGAGGCCACGGTGTCGGTAGGTGACAAGCCAGCGCCAGAAGTCCAGGTTCTCGCGTGAACGGCGCGCGGCGCGCCAGGCGCACCGCCAGAACGGGAAATCCAGCACGATCACCGTGTCGGCGGCCCGCAGGCGCGGGTGCAGAACGTCGTACGGGCCAAGATCGCCGTCGAGGATCCACTGTGCGGGGTCGACAAGTTGACGTTGGATTTCGGCCCACCGGTGGTGCGGCGTCGGGGTGAGGTCGGGTGCCCAGAAATGCTTGTCCAGCTCGACGACGGGCACCGCCAGGGCCGCGCCGAGGCGGGCGGCGAGGGTCGACTTGCCCGCGCCGCCCCGGCCGAGGATGACGACTCGTCTCATGGCGGAGATGGTCAGTGGCCGAGGGCTTCCGCGATCCATTCCGGTACCGGCAGGTCCCGCTCATCGCACGCCGTGGCCAGTCGGATCGTCCAGCGCAGGGCCTGGATCACGACTGTCGCCATCTCGTCGGGTGCGGCGCTGGACAGTGCGATCTCCACCTGCTCGGCCGCCGCGTCCTCGTCGCCGTGCACCTCGGCCAACAGGGTGCGTACGGCCGTCCGGACCGGTGGATCCGCCTCGTCGATCGGGACCTCCTGGCCCTCCTCGTCGAAGACCTGCATCCGGACCGGGGTGGCGCCGCCTTCCGACAGCTCGGTGACCATCCGGCTGCACTCGGCGAACAGGAGCAGGACCAGCTCGCGGACGTCGGTGTGCTCGTCCCGGGAGTCCCGAACGAAGCCGATCAGCCGCTCGACCGCGTCGCCGTCGTCGCCCTCCTGTGCGGCCGCCAATGCCTGACTGGCGACGACGATGATTCGCTGCCGCCGATCCGGATGCTCATCCGCTGCCACACGGCCCATCTTTCCCTACCAACCGCAGTCCTGCGGCGACTCGACCCGTCCGGACCTTGAGTAGGCGGTTGACGTGTACCAGTCGACCGTTTAGGCACACCTGTATGGGCGAACTGCTGCTGGCGACCGAGCGGGCACACGTCTGCGCGTACGGCCGCCGGATGGTCGCGGACCGGCTCGTCGTCGGCACGTCTGGCAACATCTCGGTGCGTTCCGGCGACCTGATCGCGGTGACCCCGACCGGCGTCGACTACACCGACCTGACCCCCGAGTCGATCGTCGTGCTGGACCGTGCCGGCCGGCTGGTCGACGGGGCACTCACGCCGACCAGCGAGACACCTCTGCACCTCGCGCTGTACCAGGGCCGCCCGATCGGCGCCGTCGTGCACACCCACTCCGTGCACGCGACCGCCGCGTCCATGCTGACCGAACACCTACCGCCGGTGCACTACCTGCTCGCGATCTTCGGCGGCGCGGTGAAAGTCGCCACCTACGCCACGTTCGGCACGCCGGAGCTGGCCGCGTCCGCGGTCGACGCCCTCGGCGACGGCTTCGGCTGCCTGCTGGCCAACCACGGCGCGGTCACCGTCGGCGGAAACCTCGCCGCCGCCTACGACCGTGCGGTCCAGCTCGAATGGTTGTGCCAGGTCTGGCTGACGGCCCGCGCGGCCGGCAATCCCCGACACCTGCCCCCCGGCGAACTGGCCCGCGTCACCGACCTGATGCGCGACTACGGCGCCGCGGGCCGCGAAAACTGAGCCACGAGAAATTTCTACAGCGGCAGCCCGGCTTCCAGCAGCTCGAACCCCCGGTTGAGCAGCTCGGTGAAGTCCTCCGCGCTGTTGTCCATGAGCGACTGCATGGTCGCCAACGCCACCCCAACCACCGCGCCGGCGAACACCTGCACCGGAAACTCGTCCGGACTCCGCCCGAGCCGTTCCGCCAACAGTTCCGCCAACAGCCGCATCGACCGGGTGTAGTCGTCCAGCGCCGCCGCACGGAGTTCCGGTACGTCCTTGACCATGCGGATCCGGTCCCGCTCGCGCAGCAGGGCCTCCTCGGGCATCCCGTCGAACACCGCGCGCATGGCGGCCCGGAT
>DATBCR010000277.1:0-2811 GCA_036270375.1 Pseudonocardiaceae bacterium
CCTCCCGACTCATAGAAAAGCACTCAGACCAGGACGGCACGAGTCCGGATCTCGTCCACCAGTTCCATGGTGCGCAAGGAATCCATGCTCCAGCGCCGCTCGTCGACATGCGCGGGCCCGTGGCCGGCGAGCACCGCGTCCGCGAACGACTCGACCGACCGTCGGAACTGGTGGTCCGCCGGCAGCACGACCCCCTCGGTACCGTCCTGGCCGGTGATCCGCAGCAGCGGCGACCGGTCAGCGGGCGGCGTGAACGCACGCTCCAGGTTCAGTCGCGCGGTACTCCCCCACAGCTCGTAGCGGGACGCGTAACTATGCTGGAAACCGAACTGCGCGCTGACGAACACCCCGTCGGCGGACACCAACTGTGCCTGCCCGGCCAGATCCACCCCGTCACCCATCCGCAGGCTGGCACCGACCACCATCAAGTCGTTGCCGAGCAACAACTGCGCGGCCCGGATCGGATACACGCCGGCATCAAGCAGAGAACCGCCGCCGAGTGAAGCCACGTAACGGATGTCGGTCTCCGGCAGTGGCGGAAAGCAGAACGACGCCGTGAACGACCGCGGCTCACCGAGTCGACCTTCATCCATCAGAGCACTGACGGCGGCATGCTGGCTGTGGTGCAGGAACGTGAAGTTCTCCCGCAGCACCAGTCCGGCCTCCTGCGCGACCCCGATCAACTCCCCCGCCTCGGCCGCCGTGGTCGCGATCGGCTTCTCGCACAACAGATGCTTGCCGGCGCGAAGCACCGCCGATCCCCACTCCAGGTGCAGCGACGGCGGCAGCGGCAGATACACCGCGTCGATGTCGTCCCGCGCCACCAGAGTGAGGTAATCCGTGGCATCGCAGTCGAAATGCTCAGCGAACCGCTTGGCCTTCTCCTTGTCCCGACTGGCCACCGCGACCAGCGTCACCCGGTCAGATTCGCACACCGCCGGCAGCGCCCGCCGCCACGCGATCGACGAGCACCCGACCACCCCGAGCCGCAGCGGGCGGTTCACCGCAGGCCCCGCAGGCAGGCGACAAGCGTGCGGGCCTGGACGTTCACGTAATGGCTGTGCCGCAACAACCCGGTCACCTGGTGCAACGTCAGCCAACGGTAGTCCGGCCGGTCACCGGCGATGAAATCGTCGCCGACCTCGATGATCAGATATCGGCTGCGGGCGTGGTAGAACCGGCCGCCCTCCTCCGACAGTTCGACGTCGAACAGCACTTGTTTCGGCCGGTGTGCCCGCACGTGCTCAAGGAACGGCGGCTGCGCGTGCGCCGGCAGGTGCGCGTAGTTCTCCGGTGTGCACTGCACGGTCGGCGCCAGCTCGACCACGTTCAGGTAGCCGGGTTCGGCCCGCGCGTTGAACAACCCGTGCAGCACGCCGCCGAACCGTTGCACGAACAGCACGGACAGCCCGACCCCGTGCGGTTCGACGAGCGGCTGCGTCCACGCGGACACCTCACGGCTGTTCGCGGTCACGTCCACCGCCATCACACTGAAGTACACGCCGAGTTCGTGCCGCAGCTCGGTGTCCGTCCGGTGCCAGGATTTGACGTCCAGCAACGGAATCCGCTCGGTCCGCACATCGTGCTCGACCTGCCGGGTGGTGATCCAGCTCAGTATCTCGACCGTCGTGTTGAGGCTGCCGGCCGAGACGTCCTCGTCCGCGGCGGGCACGCAGGACAGGACCGTGCGCGCGTCCATGTTCACCAGGTTGTCTACGCGCAGCAGTTCGTGCAGCTGGCCGAGTGTCAGCCAGCAGAAGTCCTCGCCCGCCTCCACATCGTCGCCGACCTCGACGACCATGTTGCGGTTCCGCTTGTGGTAGAACCACGATCCCTGCTCGGACTGCAACACGTCGGCCAGTACGCGGTGCCGCTGCCGGTCCCGGAACAGCGCGAGGTAGGGCACGGCGTTGCCCTGGTGTACGCGGCTGTAGTTGCTCTTGGTGGCCTGTACGGTCGGCGAGAGCTGCACGCCGTTGACGTTGCCCGGCTCGATCTTGGCCTGCATCAGGCAGTGCAGCAGCCCGTCGATCTCACGGACCGCGATGCCGAGAATGCCGATCTCGGGCTGGTTGATGATCGGCTGGTACCACTCGGCGACCGGCCCGAACTCGGTCCGCACGTGCAGGCCCTCGACGGAGAAGAACCGTCCACTGTGGTGGGTCAGATTCCCGGTGCCGGTAACGAAACCCCAGCCGCGCAGCTCGTCGAACGGGATCCGGCGGACCGTCTGGCCCTGCCGCCGGCAGCGCTCGTCGAGCCAGTCCTGAAACCCGGCGTTGTCCAGCACGCCGCCGTCCCGCGCCCGCATCGACTCGGCGATACGCTGCGGCAGCGCCCGGTCGGCGTGCCGCAGCAAGCTCGGCGTCGCGGCTTCCAACATCACGGTCCTTCCGATCGTTGTCGTGCTAGAGCGGGATGTTGCCGTGCCGTCCCCTGATCACCGGGGTCGCCGCGATGGCCTCGGCCAGCCGCATCCGGGTCTTCGCCGGCTCGATCACCTCGTCGACGACACCGATGTCCAGACCGCGCAGCACGCCGCCGGACACCCGCTCGTGTTCGGCGATCAGCCGCTGCCGCAACGCGTCCCGCTCGTGCTCCGGTGTCGCGGCGAGTTTCTTGCGGTGCAGGATGCCGACCGCGGCCTCGCCGCCCATCACCGCGGTCTCCGCCTCCGGCCACGCGAACACCCCGGTGGCGCCGAGCGACCGCGAGTTCATCGCGATGTACGCGCCACCGTAGGACTTCCGGGTGATCAACGTGAACCGGGCGGTACTGGCCTCGGCGAACGCGTACAGCAGCTTCGCGCCG
>DATBCR010000278.1:0-4678 GCA_036270375.1 Pseudonocardiaceae bacterium
CAGGACCTGGCTTGTCATCATCACGTCGGTGCCGGCGTGCTCCGCGATCCGTTGCTGCGTAGGCGATTCCTCGTGCTCGCCGAGCCACCATGCGGACGTGAGGAGCACGAACTGGACGTGCGTGAGGTCATGCGGTTCGAGTGCCGCGCGCATGGCCCGCTGCCACGCAAGGGTGACCTGCCACAGCAGCACGCCCGTGCTGTCGTCGGAACGCTGCCAGCGGGACACCGGCCCGGTCTCGCCGGCAGCCCCTGGCATTGTCATGCCGACGAGGATGCCCTATCGCTGCCAAGCGTGCTTACTACATGTCGATGATGGTCGCGAGACAGCCGCTGGTGTCCTGCCAACTGCCCATGACGACACCGACGATGCCCGGACCGGCGGGCGCGGCCCCGGCGGTGAGAACGCGACGGAGGTCGATGCGGGCGGTGCCGGGCAGCTGTCCCAGTTGCTGGCCACGGGCTTCGGCCGGCGCCACGTTCCGCCTGATGCTCGGGTCGGACACTCCCTCGGTGCGAACGAGATCGAGGACGCGGTCGATCCAGACGGGGTCGGTCTCGGCGTCGTAGATCCAACGGGTGCCGAGAACACTGTGCTCTGCGGTCGCGATGAGAGGGTGCGGCACCGGAGCGTCTCGGTAGGTCATCGGGATCTGGTAGACGAGCGAACCGTCCGTGACCAGGTGTGTGTCGATGCCGACCTGCCCGGCCGGGTCCTCGAACCGAAAGTAGCCGACGGGCGTCAGGTCTGGCACGCCGTGTCCCGAGTACCACGGCTGACGAGCCACCCAGGCCGGCAGAAATTCACGGAAGTGCGGAGTGAGGGTCGCGCCGACATGGATGATTGCCATGTGCCGCAGGCTATTTCGCGCTGGCGATGCGGGCAAGGCGCTGCGGGGTTGGCCAGCGGACGTCGCGGACCCAGCCGAAGCGTTCGAACAGCCAGATCAGGCGGGCCGACGTGTCGATCTGGCCGCGCTTGACGCCGTGCCGCGCGCACGTGGGGTCGGCGTGGTGCAGGTTGTGCCACGACTCGCCGAACGACAGGATCGCCAGTGGCCAGAAGTTGGCCGAGCGGTCGCGGGCCGCGAACGGGCGTTCGCCGATCATGTGGCAGATCGAGTTCGTGGACCACGTCACGTGATGCAACACCGCGATGCGCACGAGGCTGCCCCAGAAGAACGCCGTCAGCGCGCCCCACCACGACCACGTGATCAGGCCGCCCAGTAGCGCCGGCAACAACAGAGTTCCCGCCGTGGTCAACCAGAACAGCTTGTTCACGCGGACAATGTCCTTGTCCGCCAACAGATCCGGTGCGAAACGTTGCTTGTTGGTGGTGTCGCGGTCAAACAGCCAGCCCATGTGCG
Source organism: Pseudonocardiaceae bacterium (assembly GCA_036270375.1). Classification (GTDB taxonomy): domain Bacteria; phylum Actinomycetota; class Actinomycetes; order Mycobacteriales; family Pseudonocardiaceae; genus DATEPR01. Next base: position 1,367 of record DATBCR010000278.1, read on the forward strand.
CGTGCCAGAAGCCCTTGGCGATCGCGACCGGTGACGTGCCGAACAGCCACGGCGAGTGCGGGTCGCCGTCACGATCCGAGAAGGCGTGGTGGCGGCGGTGGTCGGCGACCCAGATGATCGGCGGGCCCTGCACGGCCATGCTCCCGGCGACCGCGAGGACCACCCGCAGCCAGCGCTTCGCCTTGAACGAGCTGTGCGTGAAGTACCGGTGGTAGCCGATCGTCACGCCGAGACCGCTGAGGTAGAAGAACGCCACCGCGAGCGCCACGTCGACCCAGTTCAGGCCCCACCCCCATGCCAGCGGTATCGCCGCGACCAGCGCGATCATCGGCACGAGCACGAAAACGTAGACCGCGAACTGCGACCACGCGTGCCGCCGGCCTTCGGTGATCGACCTGGAACCGCCCGCAGTGGCCTTGTCCGCCACGTCGAGGGTGCTCGACATGTGTACCTCACCGTCTTAGGGGAACCTAACCTACGCAACCGTAACCGACCCGAGCGTAAGTTGGAACTCCTCCACTCTGCCAGGCCGCTACACCGGTTACGGCTGGCTGGTGCGCCGTTCGGACCTGTGGTATTCGTACGGACCGGTGGACCTGGATTGGCCGGCCGCACAACCGTGACGGCCACCAAGACGACAGCCCGGCGGAAACCGACCTGACCGGGCCATGTCACCATGACTACCGTACGAGCGGATGGCGACAACAGCGCTGTCCGCTCGATCCGCCGTAGTGTAAAGGCAGCACCTCGGATTTTGGTTCCGATGGTCCAGGTTCGAATCCTGGCGGCGGAGCAGGACAAAAGGACCACCTCGACCATGACACCGCCACTCACACCGGACGGGGGTGCCGCCCTGACTGACGAGGTGGACGGCACACCGGTCGACGATTCGCCGGCCGGACAGTCCGGCGTGCCCACCGGGCCGTCCTACGGTGAGATCTCCGAAGCCTGGCTGCTCGGGCGGGCACGGGAACTGGTCGCGGTCACGCAGCGCAGCGACTACGACACCCAACGGGACATCGTCGAGGAACTGGACGAACTGCTCGCCGAGACCCGCCGCAGGGCCGACCCGATGACCGTTGCCCAGCTCCTGCGCAGCTCGCTGCTGGCCCGGGTGATCGGCGTTCCGCTGCTGGATGGCGTCGATCCCCTGCTTGACGAGCTGACCGAGCACGCCCGCCGGCACAATCTCGTCGTCATGGAAGCCGGTGCGCACGCGCTGCGCGGCCGCCGGCACCTGCTCGTCGGACGGGATGACGAAGCTGTCACCGAGGTCGCGCACGCGCTGGCCATCCTCGACGACGACTCGATCCCGGAACGCCTCGCCGGGCGGCGGGACACCCAGCGCGTGCTGTCCGGCGTGCTCGTGGACATCGCGCTCGCCCTGACCCAGCTCGGCGTCTACGAGCACGCCGACCAGGCGATGGCGCGCGCGGACCTCGTCGTGCAGTCCGGTGGCGGCCCGCACGAGATCGCCATCCACCTGTTCAACCGCGTGCGGCTGCAACTGGGGTGGGCGCTGCGGCTGGAACGTGTGGGCGACGACCGCTCGGCCCGCGAACGCATCGCGACCGCGTCCGCGATGGCCACCGCCGCCGAAGGCCCGTTCGCGCAGTCACTGTTCCCTCGTGACACGGAACGGCCGGCCGCCGACCAGATCGCCGTGCTCGGTGCCGCGCACGCGCTCGCCGATCCGGGCCCGCAGCACTTCGAACGGCTCTACGGCCTGCTCGCCGAGGCCAAGCGGCAGCACGAGATCATCATGCTGACCATCGCGCTGGCCCGCTGCCTCGCCGCGACCGACCGGATCGAGGAAGCCCTCGGCACCCTCGTCGACGTCCGCGACCAGCTCGCCGGCGACACGTCCGAGCAGGTGCTGAAACTCTCCCTGGTGCGCGAGTTCGCCCGACTGTCCGGTCCGGACGGCGGTGAGATGACCATCACGGCTCTCGAAGACTACGTCGACGAGCTGGAATCGGCCCTCTGGACCACTCAGGACTCCCGCCAGGCCACCCTCGCCACCCGCCGCGAACACGCCCGGCTGACCAAGACGCACGGCACGGTCGCCGCGCAGGCCATGCAGGACCCGCTGACCGGGCTGCCGAACCGGCGCGCGCTGGACGAACAGCTGAACCTGTTGATGGGCACCAGATCCACCATGCCGGTTGCCATCGCGCTGGTTGACCTGGACGGCTTCAAGGGCGTCAACGACCGCGCGTCGCACGCAGAGGGTGACGACGTGCTGCGGGTCGTGGCCAGCACGCTGCGCAACACGCTGCGCGGCGGGGACCTTGTGTCGCGCTACGGCGGTGACGAGTTCGTGGCCCTGCTGCCGGGCGCACCGCTGACCGCGGCCGAGGCGGCGCTGAACCGGGCCGTGCGCGCGGTCGCCAACCTGCCCGTCGACCTGTCCCGTGGCGTGACGCTGTCCGTCGGCGTGGTGGCGGTGCGGCCGAACGAGACCGCGTCCTCGGTGCTCGCGCGGGCCGACGCCGCGATGTACCTGGCGAAGCGGGCCGGCGGCAACTCCGTGACGACGGAGCCGTACAGCGGCACCGGCGAACTGCCCGTCATCGCGGCGGCCGACGACTGAGGGCGCCGGACGACTGAGGACGCCGGGCGCCGACACGGTGGGCGGCACCGTAGGATCGGCCTACACCCCAAGCACATCCCACACCACGGCCGGCTCTCGCGTCGGCGACGGCGCGTGGGCTGGATGCGGCCTCCCCCCTGGGGCCGTGTGCGCCATTGACCACGAGGGAGTTCCTCGAATGCCCGACGGCGGGACCCAGCCGAATCCGGTGAGCACGATCATCCTGGCGGCCGGCGAAGGCACCCGGATGCGCTCGGCGATTCCCAAGGTGCTGCACCGCATCGCCGGCCGCACGTTGGTGGACCACGCGGTGCGCGCGGTCGCCGGCATCGACCCGGACCATCTGGTGGTGGTGGTCGGGCACGGCCGGGAACAGGTCACCGAACATCTCGTCGAGGTGACCAAGAACGTCGGCCGGCCGGTCACCGTGGCCTACCAGGAGAAGCAGCGCGGCACCGGGCACGCGGTGTCCTGCGCGCTGAACGAACTGCCCGTTGAACTGGCCGGCACCGTGCTGGTGAGCTACGGGGACGTGCCGCTGCTCACCACGAACACCCTGCGCACACTGCTCGCCGCACACGCGGACGGCGGCTACGGCGCGACCGTGCTGACATCCGTCGTGACCGACCCGACCGGCTACGGCCGGATCATCCGGGACGCGGCCGGCCTGGTCACCGGGATCGTCGAACAGGCGGACGCGACGGCGGCGCAGCGCGCCA
>DATBCR010000279.1:0-9854 GCA_036270375.1 Pseudonocardiaceae bacterium
TGGCGCCAGGTCGTGTCGGTGTGTCGTGCTGGCGCGGGCGGTATTCGCAGTCTCTTGAGCACCCTGCGGATGGTCGATGCGCCGACGCTGTGGCCGAGTTTACGGAGTTCGCCTTGGGTGCGCTGGTAGCCCCAGGTCGGGTTCTCGGTGGCCAGCCGCTCGATCAGCGCCGCGATACCGTCGCTGATCGACGGGCGGCCCGAGCGACGCGGGTAGATCCATTTCCGGGCGGCCAGTCGGCGGTGCCAGCGCAGCAGCGTGCCCGGGGTGGCCAGGCGGTGCTCGCGCAACGCCGACGGCAACAGCCTGGCAAGGGCAGCGAGCACCGCTCGGTCAGCCCAATCCATGCTCGGCCGCAGGGTCGCCCGACGCAACACAGCGACCTCGTGGCGCAGAACAAGTAGCTCGACGTCCTTGGCGGCCGAGGAGCGACCCAGCAGCACCAGCCAACCCAGAAGCCGGATGAAGATCAGATACAGCAGGCGAAAGGACACGGCACACGATCATTCCCCATGAGATGAGCGCCTCGGTTACCGCAGGTCATAGGCGCGGCCGACTTCTGGCACCCGACAGGGTCAGCTTCTCCTTGCGGCGCAACGGTTCGGCGACGATCGAGTGGATCGTGGCGCATGGATTCAGCGATGAGTACGGATCTTGGAACACCATGTGTACGTCGCCGCGGATCGGGCGCAGGCCGCGTTGGGACAGGTGTGTGATGTCCTTGCCTAGCAGGCTGATCTGGCCGGCCTCCGGCTCAACCAACCGCACGACGCACTTGCCGACGGAGGACTTGCCGCTGCCGGACTCGCAGACAAGGCCGACGATCTGGCCGGCGCCGATCCGCAGGTCGACGTCCTCGACGGCGTGCACCCGCCACCGCCGGCCGCTTCGAATCGCTTGCACAGTCCGGTGATCTCCAGCACGGCATCCGTCACGACGTCACCTCAAGCTCGTGCGCGCACGCCACTTCGGCGTCCGGGCCGGTGGCGTGTTTGGCCGGGAACGCCGCATGGCAGTCCGGCTGCGCCCGTGCGCATCGGGACGCGAACGGGCAGTGTTCCGGCACTTCGGCGAATATCGCTACGGTGCCGGGGATCTCGGCCAGCACCTTGTTCTCCCCGGCCGCGCCCAGCATCGGCACCGCGCCGAGCAGGCCGGCCGTGTAGGGGTGGCGGGGGTGGGCGAACAACTGGTGCACCGGCGCCTGCTCGACCTTGTACCCGGCGTACATGACCACGAACCGCTCGGCGATCTCGGCCACCACGCCCAGATCATGCGTGATGACGAGCACGGCGGAGTCGAAGTCGGCGCGCAGCTTCTCGAACAGTGCGAGTACCCGGGCCTGGATCGTGGCGTCCAGCGCGGTGGTCGGCTCGTCGGCGATGATCAGTTGGGGCGAGCAGGCGACCGCATGGCGATCATCACGCGCTGGCGCATACCACCGGAGAGCTGATGCGGGTACTCCTTGGCGCGCCGGGCCGGCTCGGGTACGCCGACCAGGTCGAGCAGGTCGATCGAGCGGGTTCGTGCGGCCCTGCGGCCAAGGTTCTCGTGTCGCCGCGTCACTTCGTCGATCTGGCGGCCGATGGTGAAGGCCGGATTCAGTGACGACATCGGCTCCTGGAACACCATGGCAATGTCCTTGCCTCGGATGTCGCGCAACTGCTTGGGTGGCAGGCCGATCAGCTCGCGGCCGGACAACCGATTCGAACCGGTGACCCGGGCGGCGGGCGGCTGCAGGCCGAGGACGGACAGCGCGGTCAGCGTCTTTGCCGCAGCCGGACTCGCCGACCAGCGCGAGCATCTCGCCCGGTCGGATCTCCAGGTCCAGGCCGCTGACGGCCAGCACATCGCCGTCCGGGCTTGGAAACCGCACGTGTAGGTCGGTGATCGACAGCAGCGGTGGTGGCGTGGACATCGCGGTCACCCGGCTGTCGGGTCGAGGGCGTCCCGCAGTCCGTCGACCCGACAGGTTGAAGCACAGCATGGTCAGGAAGATGGCCACGCCGGGGAAGATACCCAGCCACGGTGCCTGGCCGAGGTAGTTCTCCGCGTCGGCGAGCATCGTGCCCCAGTCCGCGGTCGGCGGCTGTACGCCGAGGCCGAGGAAGGACAGGATCGCCGCGCCGATGATGGTGGCCGGTACGGCGAGGCTGGTCTGTACCACCACCGGGTTCAGCACGTTCGGCAGGATGTGCCGGAACAGGATGGTCCTTGTCGGTGTGCCGCTGACGACTTCCGCCTGCACGTACTCCAGTTCGGGTTGTGCGAAGACCTCGCCGCGCACCACCCGGATCACGGCCGGAATCTGCGCGCACAGCACCGTCGCGAACCGGTTCGGATGCCGCTGGTGAAGTGCCTGGACGACGGCCAGAGCGGCGGCTCGATGGCCACCACCGGTGTCCGCGAACAACAGCAGCAGGCGCACCGGCGCACCGGCGCAGCGCCGCTCGCGCACGCCGCACCGGCAATGCCGGTGACACCTCCGGTGATCGGCGTGAGCGGTCCGATCTCGGGTGGCGATGGCTCACCTGGTCCGCTCATGGACCCAGTATGTCGGTGGCGCGGATGTGACGTCGTCAGCCCACCGGCGTAGCTCGCGGCTACGTTGGTGGGCGGCGTGCACGATCATCGGGTGGCGTGGCCGCCGAGGAAGGAGTCCACGAAATCCGGGCTGTTGGCCAGGTCGGCGGGGCTGCCCGCCATGCGCAGCCGGCCGCCGCCGAGTACGTAGGTGTGGTCGGAGATCTCCAGCACGGCCCTGGCCCGCTGTTCCACGATGACGACCGACGCGCCACCCACCGACAGTTGCCGAACGTGTTCGTGCAGCAACCGTTGCGCGATCGCCGGCGCCAGGTTCGCGGTGGGTTCGTCCAGCACGAACAGTGCCGGCTGGAGCATCAGTACCCGGCCCATCGCCAGCATCTTGCGCTCGCCGCCGCTGAGCTTGTTCGCCCGCCGGCCCAGCAATGGCCCCAGTGTGGGAAAGTAGCCGACGACCTTGTCGATATGGCCGGCGATCTCCTTGCGGTGCAACAGGTAGCCGCCCATCTCCAGGTTCTCCCGCACGGAGAGCGGCCCGAACACGTCGTTCACCTGCGGCACGTAGCCGACCCCGGCCCGCGCGATCCGCTCCGGTGGCCAGTTGGTGATGTCGTTGCCATCCAACAGAACCTGGCCGGACAACGCGGTCACCACGCCGGCGATGGTCTTGAGCAGGGTCGACTTTCCGGAACCGTTGGGGCCGACGATGGACACCACCTGCCCCGGCTCGACATCGATCGACACGTCGTGCACCACCGGCCGGCCGCCGTAGCCGGCACCGACCTCAACGGTCCGCAGCGCCGCACCGTGCCGAACCCCCTCAGCCGACAAGGTAGGCCGCCACGACCTCGGAACGGCTGCGCAGCACGTCCATCGTTCCCTCCGCCAGTATTCGGCCTTCCGCCATCACCACCACCGGATCGCAGAACTCGTCCATGATCGCGAGTTCGTGCTCGACCATCAGGATCGTCATACCGCCGGCGCACAGGTCGAGCAGCCGCGCACCGATCTCGTGCGCGAGGCGCGGATGCACGCCGGCCACCGGTTCGTCCAGGAGCAACACCTCGGGTTCGGCCATCAACGCGCGCATGATCTCCACCAGTCGCCGCTGCCCGCCGGACAGATCGCCGGCGTACTGGTTGGCATGGCCGGTCAGGCCGAACTGGTCGAGCATGGCGGCGGCACGGTCGATCGCGCGGTCCTCGGCGTCCCGCCAGTGCCGGCGGCCGAGTACCGCACCGTGGAAGGAATCACCTGGCTGGTGTGGCACGGCGCAGAGCAGGTTCTCCAGCACGGTGAGCCGTTTGAATTCGCTCGCCAGCTGGAACGTGCGCAGCACGCCGGTTCGGGCGCGCCGGAACGCGGGTAGCCGGGTGATGTCCTGGCCGTGGTGCAGCACGCTGCCCCCGGTCGGTGCCAGCGTGCCGGCGAGCATGGCGAGGGTGGTGGATTTCCCCGCTCCGTTCGGCCCGATCAGCCCGGTCAGCCGGCCACGTCGCAACTGGAACGATACGTCGGACACCACGGGGACACCGTCGAAAGCCCGCGTCAATCCGTGCGCCGCCAACACCACTTCGCCGACTGAGTCGGCCGGCGGGGGCGTGCGAGGTTCGGTACGCGCGGCTGGTGGCGGGTCCGGCGCGTTGTCGAACCGTGCGGTGATACGGCGTCGTTCCGGCAGCACGCCCTGCGGACGGAACCAGATGAACAGGACGATCAACGCGCCGATGGCGACCCACTGCAGCGCCGGGATCAGGCCGGGCGGCCCGAATTGCGGGATGAACCGGGTCACCTCCTCGAACGCCAGCGGCACCAGCAGTGCCCCGAGAATCGCGCCACGGTGATTGCCGGCACCGCCGATGATGATCGCGGCGAACAGCACGATGGTTTCCGCGTACATCCAGCCCGACGGCGCCCACAGATTGATGAACCCCACCAGGATTCCGCCGCTCAGACCCGCGATCGCGCCGCCGAGCACCAGCATGGCGAGCCGCAGCGACACCAGGTTCTTACCGAGCGAGTCGGCGACGAGGTCGTTGTCCCGCATGGCCCGCAACGACCGGCCGTACGGCGATTCGGTGATCCGACGCAGGAACAGGTACACCAGCGCCGCGAGCACGACCGCCGTTATCCCGTAGGCCCATTGGTAGCCAAGGGATTGCGGGTCGAACCGATCCTGCAGTGGTGCCGGCACCAGGGACAGGCCCGCGGAACCGTTGAACAACGGTCGGTAATTGGTCACCAGCAGATTGGCCATCACGGCGGTGACCAGCAGGCCGATCGCGGCGAAGTCACCGCGCAGCCTGCGTCCCACCAGGAAGGTGAACGGAACCGCGAGCAACCCACCGACCAGCGCGGCGCCGAGCCAGGGAATCGGAAACGGCAGATTCCAACCGCCGAGATACGTCTGGAAACCACCATTCGCGGAATCGCCGGGCAGCGACAACACCGAGGCGACATACGCGCCGGCCGCCTGGAAGATGATGAAGCCGAAGTTCGTCACGCCGGCCACGCCGAACTGCTGGCTCAGGCCGAGACAGGCGAGCACATCCACGCCCGCGTACACGAGCAGCGTGGTGAGATAGAAGACCACTCCGTTGCCCACCGGTCCTCCTGGCGCTCAGTTCCGGGAGCCCAGTAGGCCCGTTGGCCGCGCTGCCAACATGATCAGCAGCAACACGAACGCGACGACGTCCTTGTAGGCGGGCGTCAGGTAGGCGGCGCTGACCTCCGTGCCGACCCCGATCACCAGCGCGCCGAGCATCGCCCCGTAGGGCTGGCCGGGGCCGCCGAGGAACACCGCCGCCAGAATCAGCACCAGGAACAGGTCGGTGCTGGTGGCGCCGAAACTGCCCGCGTCCATGGCGAAGACAGCGCCGGCCAGGCCGCACAGCGCGCCGGAGAGCACCCAGGTCGCGGCGACCACCCGGTCGGTGCGGATACCGCAGGTACGGGCCAGCGAGCGGTCCGCCGCGGTGGCCCGCATCGCCTTGCCCAGCCTGGTGAATCTCAGCAGCGTGTGGATCGCCAGCATCGCGGCCACGCTGATGCCCATGATCACCAGCTGCGCGACGGTGAGCTGCAGCCCGCCAAGGCGCACCGTCGGCCCCTGGTCCAGTTGATAGGACACGTTGTTGCCGCCCACATAGGATTGCAGGCCGAATTCCAGGATCAGCGTCATGCCGAGCGACACGATGACCATCGCGATCGGCGCGGTGCCTCGGCGCCGAAACGGCGTGTATACGACCCGGTTGAGCAGCACCGAGATCACCGCGCCGCTCACCGCGGCCGCGCCGACCCCCAGCCACACCGACAATCCGGCCTGGTTGACGGCGTAGCCGACGTAGGCGCCAAGGATCATCACCGCGCCGTAGGCCAGGTTGAGCACGTCGGTGACGGCGAACTGCATGGTGAACCCGACCGAGGCGATCGCCAGCACGGCCGCGGTCACCAGGCCGAACCCGAGTGACGACAACAGCAGGGACACCCCGGCTCACCCGCTCAACGCGCGCAACTGTTGCGGGGTCAGGTGTCCGACCACCTTGACCTGTCCGGTCGGGTCATAGGTGTCCACCTCGAAAAGGCCGGTGGAGTCGTGGAAACTGTCGAAGCTGGTCGGACCGCCGGGCCCGATGTAGCGGATGGCCTTGCCGGCCCGCAGTGCCGACACGCCATCGGCGAAGGAGGTGACCACCGTCGCGCCGGGCGTGCCGTTGCCGATCTTGTCGATGAACGGTCGGTACACCGTCGGATCGGTGTTCTTGGCCTCGATCATGGCCAGCGCGGCCAGGTTGATGCCGTCGTAGAGATGCACGGCTCCTGGTGCGGTGAGGTACGTGTTGAAGTTGCCGGTGTCGCCGACTTTCCCCTTCTCCGCCAACAGGTTCTGTGAGAAGACCTGATAGGCGGGACCGCTGGTGTCGACCACGAGGTTGTCGGCGACATAGTTGTTCGCCAACGTGCCCGCGCCGACGGCGCCCGCCACCGAGGTGTACCAGGCCGGGTCGATCGTGGCCGATGTGCCGATGATCGGGATCATCGTGCCACCATTGAGTTGCTTGACCTCGCTGAGGAAACTCGCCGCGGTCGCGCCGAGCGCCTCGGTCAGGATGACGTCCGGATGTGCCGCGACGATCTTCGCCGCCTCGGTCCGGAACGTGGTCGCCTGCAGATCAAGCGTCTCGTTGTCCACAAGGGACAGGCCGGCCCTGCCGATCGCGGAGATCGCCGGCTGCACGAAGGTCTGCGAGCCGATGTCGTTGCCGAACGCGAGGGCGATCTTCGCGTAGTGCTTCTGCTGGGCGATGGCGACCATCGCGTACGACTCGTCGAGATCGGGTGCCACCAGGCGATAGAAGTAGTCGAAGTGCGTGTTGCTGAACTCCGCCTGACCGGTCATGCCGAACACGACGGTCTTGTTCGCGTTGATGATCGGCACCACGGAAGCGGCCTCGTCCGATGTCACGCCGATCACCAGGCCGAGACTGGACGTGCTGGCGAACATCTGCCGGGTCGCCGGGACGGCGTCCGCGGGGTCGCCCCTGGTGTCCACGGCCTTGCAGTTCATGGTGCGGCCGTTGACACCGCCCGCCTTGTTGATCGCGCTGACCGCGCCGTCGCACGAGGCGAGGTAGGTCGGGCCGAGCGCGGCGTCCGGGCCGGTGAACGGCGCAAGGTCGGCGATGGTGACCGGCCCTGATCCACCGTTGCCGCCGGACGAACCGCCGCCGCACGACGCGAGGGCGAGCGCCGCGATCGCGGTCAGCGCGGCGAACGTGATCCGCTTCGGGGTCGGCATCGAATTCACCGCACTGTGGACCATGGCGCGGACTCCCTCCGCTTACTGTGGGGTTACCTGGTTCTCACAACCCACCGGCCGACGTCGAGGCCGGCGTCCAGCGCCAGTCGACCGGCGCGCCGACTTCGGCCACCACGGTGTTGCGAATGGTGCCGATGCCATCGATGGCGACCTCGACGACGTCGCCGGGCATCAGCCACACCGGTGGGGTCCTGGCGAAACCCACCCCGCCCGGGGTGCCGGTGGCGATCACGTCACCGGGCAGCAAGGTGGTGAAGGAGGAGAAGAACTCGATGGCGCTGGGCACATCCACGATCATCTCCGCGGTCCGCCCGGTCTGCATGACCGTGCCGTTCAAGCGGGTGGTGAGGGCCAGATCGGTCACGTCGACTTCGTCCGGCGTGACGATCTCCGGTCCGATCGGCATCGAGCCGTCGAAGTTCTTGCCCGGTGTCCACTGGCTGCCGGCGCGTTGCCATTCGCGCGCCGAGGCGTCGTTGAGCACGGTGAAACCGGCGACCGCGGCCATCGCCCGGTCTCGGGACAGGTAGCGCCCGCCCCGCCCGATCACCACGCCGAGTTCGCCCTCGTAGTCGAAACCCTGACAGAACGCGGGTTTGACGAGGTCGGCGAACGGCGCCAGCACACTGCCCCGGCCACGGACGAACGACTCGGGCCACGACGGCACCGCCCGGCCGCCCTCCAACGCGTGCTCCCGGTAGTTCAGGCCCAGGCACAGGATCCGGTTGGGTTCGGGCACGGCCGCCGCGAAATCGGCCGCCGGATACTCCCGGCCGTCGAGTGCGGTCAGCCCGCGTGCCACGTCCAGCGCCGCTTCGCCACCGGCCAGTAGACCCGTCAGGGCGGCCAGGCTGGCGTCGCCGGATTCGGCGGCGACATCGACGTAGCCCGAGCGACCACGGACGTGCAGGCGAGGCCCTTCGCTGGTGTGAATGGTGGCGAGTCGCACGGGGGAGCCCTTCCGACCGAGCCGACAGGGTATGGGATTGGTAGTAAGATATCCCGATTGGTTGACCATAGGTCGGCAAAATGCGCTCGTCAAGCTAGAATAAAGGGATGTTTCAGGCATCTGATCGGTCCCGCTCAACATTGGTAGGATTGGTTGGTCGTTCGATGAGACTACGGAAGGGGCTCCTTGACCACGTCGACACCCACGGACCACAGCGGGGACGGGCTCGCCCGGCGCATCCTGCGCCGGGCCGAGGACGCTGGCCTGCGGGTCGGCGAGCGGCTGCCCACCGAACGTCAACTGGCTGATGATCTCGGGGTGAGCCGCACCGTGGTCCGCAACGCGCTGGCCAAACTGAACGTGGCCGGCGCGATCTCCCGTGAGGTCGGTCGCGGCACATTCATCCGCACCTTCGATCCGCCCGAGCCACCCGGTCTGATCGACGTCACCGATTTCGGCCCGGCCGACGTCATGTCGGTGCGGCTCCTGCTCGAACCGGAGGCCATGCCGATGGTCGTGGCCAGGGCCACCGCCCGGGACCTCGCCGAGATGCGGCGCTGCTTGGCCGGCGGCGACACCGCGCATACCTACGAGGATTTCGAGGTCTGGGACCTGGCCCTGCACCGGTGTGTGATGGCGGCCAGTCACAACCCGCTGCTCGTCCGGCTGTACGCTTGCGTCGAATCGGCCCGGCACGGGCAGCTGTGGGGAGATCTCAAGCGGCGCAACGACTCCGGCGAACGCCGTGAGCAGTACCGGTGCCAGCACCAGGCCGTGGTGGCAGCGCTGAACACCCGGGACAGCGTGGCGGCGGTCGAAGCGATGCGTGCGCACCTCGCCGCGGTGCAGGCCAATCTGTTGGGCGGCAACGCATAACTCGTCAGCGCCGGCGGTATCGGTACCCTGGGCGAGCTGTTCGAGATCATCAGGTGGGCACAACTCGGCCGACACGCAAGCCAACGGTCGTGCTCACCACGGCGGCTACTACAACCCGCTGGTGGCTCTGCTCGACCACGCCGTCACCGAAGGTTTCCTGGCACCGGCCGAACGGACGGGTGGCGTCCACAGTGGACGGGGCACTGGACCTGCTCGGCGTGGCCGACCCACTCGTCATCGCGTAACCGGCGTTCGTCATGCACCGTTCGGGATTCATGGCCGCCCGACCGTGGGCACCAGCAAGCCCAGCCGGCCGAACAACGCCACCCGGCGCCGGGCGGCCCGCGCAGTCGGTGCCGAGGGCAACATCGCGGCCAATATCCAGGTACCGGACCCGACGTCGGCCTACAACATCGCCCTCACCGGTTCCTGTGGCGTCGTCAACGTCACCGGCTACCAGGACATCGGCGTCGTGGACTCCGCCACCGAGGTTGACCTGACCGGCGTCGGCGTCAACGTCACCGTCCACACCGGAATCCCGCAGGTCGACAAGACCGGCATCGACAACAGCTTCCACATCGGCTAGGGACTTCCGGCGCCGGGGGCCTGTTCCCGGCTCGGGCCGCCCAGTCCCTCGTACATCTCCATCACGTCCGCCGGGAACGG
>DATBCR010000280.1:0-2939 GCA_036270375.1 Pseudonocardiaceae bacterium
AGCCGACCAGGCTGGCGGACAGGAACTGCCCGTTCACGGTCACCGGCCCGGTCGCGGTGAACGGCGGCCAATTCGACTCGCAGCCGGCGTTGCAGGCCGACTTCGAGCCCACGTCCTTGGTGAAGATGTACAGCGTCCGTCCGGTCTGGTCGGTGAGCCAGATGCCGGCCGGCCCGCTGGCCGTCTTGATGACCGCCGCCGCTGTACTCGGGGCCGATGTCGCGGCGGCTGTGGTCGTCGGAGCGGCGGTGGTTGGCGCGGCCGTGGTCGTCGCGGCCACGGTTGTGGTCGTTGTGCCGGTCGCGGCCGGTGTCGTGCTGCCGCCGCATGCCGCGGCCAGCAGCGCGACCACCGCCACCATGCCGCCGATGCCCACTCCTCGCACCGAAATCCTACGTAGCATCCTGTTCCTTCCTGCCGACGTGGACCACTCGCGGATCTGCCCATTACGGGCACATGATCCGTACGGTCCAAACCGCCGGAAGGCTTGCCACCGTGATGACACTGTTAGTAAGCGGTCGATGCCGCAGCGTCGACGAGCGGTCCGGCGGTCCGGCCCACACCCTGACCTGCGTCGTTGCCCGGGACGGCCGCGCGGTGCGCACGGATGCATTGAATTCGACATGAACTGGCGTCATCCGAAGCCATGTTGGCGTGTTCGGGGAATGTTCACGGCAGCGCGGGCCGCGGTGCGTCGGGTAACTGGGAGTCTGCTTGGTGGCGCCGGTTCGAGCGCCCGTGCGAAAGGAGTCTCCTTGCGATACAGCAAATCCCGGACGTTGCCGTTACTCGCCGGAGCGGCCTTGGTCATCGCCATCGGTTCCCCCATTCCCGCTGCCGCCGTCACCTCGCCTGTTCCGCACTACGACCATATTTTTGTGGTGGTCGAGGAGAACAACGGATTCACCGACATCATCGGCAACAAAGCGGCACCGAATTTCAACAAGCTCGCCCAGACCTATGGGCTGGCGACGAATTACTTCGGCGTTTCACATCCCAGTGAACCGAACTACGTCGCGATGCTCGGCGGCGACACGTTCGGGATCGCCGACGACAATCCGTATTTCATCAACCGGGTGACCGCGCCCAGCCTGATGACCCAGTTCGACCGGGCCGGCATCAGCTGGAAGGCCTACCTGCAGGGCGTGCCGCACCCCGGTTACCAGGCCATCTGCTACCCGGCCCGGTGCAACGGTGCGCCGGACTCCGATCCGCTCTACGCGTCGAAGCACAACGGCGTCGTCAACTTCGCCAGCAACGACAATCCGGCCGACCTGGCCCGGCAGGTGCCCGTCGGGCAACTGTCCACCGACCTGCGCACCGGCAACGTCCCCGCGTTCAACTACGTCATCCCGGACGAATGCCACGACGAGCACGGCGACCCGCCGGCATGCCTTGACTCTGGCAACATCTTCGACCCGCAGAACCAGCACCTCGTCGCGTTCGGCGACCGCTATCTCGGTGGCCTTGTCGGCCAGATCACCGGCGCTTCCTTCTGGAGCAAGGGCAACAACGCGATCGTGGTCACCTACGACGAGGGCGACGACAACGTCAACGGCGGCGGTCAGGTGCCCACCGTGGTGATCACCAGCCACGGGCCACGCGGTGTGCAGGACAACACGTTGTCCAGCCATTTCTCGCTGCTCGACACGATCGAGTCGTCGTTCGGCCTGTCCTGCCTCGCCAACGCGTGCGCGGCGACACCGCTCACGCCGCTGCTCACCGTGACCGGCAGCGCCGCCCAGCCCTACACCCCGGTGGCAACGCCCACCATCGCGACACCGAGCCCGACACCGGTCGAACCGTTGTCCACGACCGGGATCACGGCAACCAGGTCCGGCTGGACCGTGGTCTCCAGCCCGCTCTACGGAACCGGCGACAACAACCTCGGCGCGGTCGCGGCCGGCGGCCAGAACGACGTCTGGGCGGTCGGCAGTTTCCTGCCGGACACGGCCACCAGCAACCAGGACGCCACGCTCTCCCTCGCCGACCACTTCAACGGCACGAACTGGCAGGTCGTCCCGACGCCGAACACCGGCACCAACTTCAACACCCTGTTCGGGGTCGCCGACGCGGGCGGCCGGGCGTGGGCGGCCGGCGTCTTCCTGGACGGCCAGTCCCGCGACCGCGCACTGATGGAAGCGTGGAACGGTACCAAGTGGACAGTGGTCGACGTGCCGCAGCCCGGTTCGGCGCGTGACCTGTTCTACGGTGTCTCCGCCGACTCGCCGACCGATGTCTGGGCGGCCGGTGCGCAGGAAGGCGCCGACGGGAAGTACGCGACGCTGGTCGAGCATTTCGACGGTGACCGGTGGACGGTCGTGCCGAGCCCGGATCCGGGCAGTACCGGCAACATCTTCTACGCGGTGACAGCAGTCGCTCCGGACGACGTCTACGCCGTCGGCCAGCGGCTGGGGTCGGCGTCGGACCAGGGGCTTGTCGAACACTGGGACGGCACGACGTGGAGTGTCGTGTCGACTCCGTCGACCCCGGGCTCGACCTTCCTTGACGGTGTCACGGTCGGCGGCGGCGCGGTGTACGCGGTCGGCGAGGATGCGTCGTCGACCGGTCTCACGCCAGTGGTGCTGGTCAAGGGGGCCGGGATCTGGCGACGGGCCGCGTTGCCCGCCGTGCCGTCGACGTGGGTCGATCTGTACGGGGTCGCGGTCGGCGGTGGCCGTGCCGATGTCGTCGGCACCGACTTCCAGTCCAGCAGCGGCAACAACGTGCCGCTGCTTCTCACCGGCACCGGAGCATCGGGCTGGCGGATCGTGGACGGTCCACAGCCGAGCGCCGGAACCGGTTCCGAGATCCTCGCCGGCATCGCCGATGCCGGCGGTACCACCTGGATCGCCGGCACGTTCGACGTCGGCAACAACAATCTTCCGCTGCTCCAGCACAACTGACCGCAACACACGGGAGGCGGGTCGCGTTCGGAC
>DATBCR010000281.1:0-2486 GCA_036270375.1 Pseudonocardiaceae bacterium
CCGGCGTGCGCGACCACGTCGCCGTCGTGCAACTGGCGGCCGCGCCTGGTGTCCACCCGGCCGTTCACGGTGACCTCGCCGTCCTCGACGATCGCCTTGGCGTGGCTGCCGTCCTCGGCAAGGCCGGCCAGTTTCAGGAACTGGCCGAGCCGGATCATCTCGTCGCTGATCGTCACCTCGGCCACCCGCACGGACCGAATCTCACCGTGTCCCAGGCGACAGCGCAACTCCGTGGTGATCGCTGCCACGATGAACTTCGCTGGCCGGCCGCATCCACCCGAACGTCAACTCCACCGCGCGGCGCCAGTTGCCGTACTCGGATTCGCGGCGGGTCGGGTCCATGCTCGGCGACCACTGCGCGGCCCGGTGCCAGTTGTTGCGCAGGCCCTCCAGATCCGGCCAGTAGCCGACGGCCAGCCCGGCCGCGTACGCGGCGCCGAGCGACACCGTCTCCACCACCATCGGCCGGACCACCGGCACGTTCAGCACGTCCGCGATGAACTGCATCAGCAGGTTGTCCGCGGTCATCCCACCGTCCACCCGCAGGCTGCGCAGCGCGAGACCGGAGTCGGCGTTCATCGCGTCCACCACCTCACGGGTCTGCCAGCCGGTCGCCTCCAGCACCGCCCTGGCCAGGTGGCCCTTCGTGATGTACGACGTGAGGCCGGCGATGATCCCGCGTGCCTCGCTGCGCCAGTACGGCGCGAACAGCCCGGAGAACGCGGGCACGATGTAGCAGCCGCCGTTGTCCTCCACCGTCCTGGCCAGGGTCTCGATCTCGGGCGCGCTGCCGATCAGCCCGAGCCCGTCACGGAACCACTGCACGAGCGAGCCGGTGATCGCGATCGAGCCCTCAAGGGCGTAGACCGCGGGCTCCTCGCCGATCTTGTAGCCGACCGTGGTGAGCAGGCCGTTGGTGGAGTGCGCAGGCGTGGCACCGGTGTTCATCAGCAGGAAGCTGCCGGTGCCGTAGGTGCATTTGGCCTCGCCGGGCGCGAAGCAGGTCTGACCGAACAGCGCGGCGTGCTGGTCGCCGAGCGCGGCGCCGATCCGGATCCCCGGCACCACACGTGTGGTGGCGCCGTAGGTCTCGGTGGACGACCGGATCTCCGGCAGCATCCGGCGTGGAATGTCGAAAAAGGACAGCAACTCGTCGTCCCACGCCAGGGTGTGCAGGTCCATCAACAGGGTTCTGCTGGCGTTGGTCACGTCCGTCACGTGCACGCCGCCGTCCGGGCCGCCGGTCAGGTTCCAGATCAGCCAGCTCTCCATCGTGCCGACGAGCACGTCGCCCCGCTCGGCCCGTTCCCGCACATCGGGCTTGCGGTCCAGCACCCATTTGATGCGTGGCGCGGAGAAATAGGTCGCCAGCGGGAGACCCGTGCGTTCGTGGATGAACGCGGCACCGGGCCGGGCGGCCAGTTCCTCGACCAGCTCGTCGGTTCTGGTGTCCTGCCACACGATCGCGTGGCCGATCGGAACGCCGGTGTGCCGGTCCCACAGCACGATCGTCTCGCGCTGGTTCGCGATGCCGAGCGCCACCACCTGATCGGCGCCGATGCCGGCCTGTTTCAACGCCTGCGGGACGAGCCGCTCCAGGTTGCGCCAGATCTCCACCGCGTCGTGCTCGACCCAGCCCGGTTTCGGGAAGAACTGCTGATGTTCCTTCTGCACAACGGAAACCAGGCGGCCGCGTTGGTCGAACAGGATGCATCTGGTTGAGGTGGTCCCCTGGTCGACGGACATCACATAGCGCTGCACGATTGTGCTCCTGCCATCACCATCTGGAGGCCCCGAGATCCCGGGAGACCGCGCGTGCGGCGTCCCGAACATAGCTGACCAGGGGCGGGCTCGGTTGGCCTCGCCCGTCACAGATTCGTTCGACCGCACCGGAAACGCCGATGGCGCCGACGACCAACCCACCGTAACCTCGGATCGGCGCCGCGATGCTGGCCTGTCCTGGCACGCTCTCCTCGGTGTCCGCGGCCCAGCCGCAGTCGCGCACCTCGACGAGTGCCCGCGCGAGCGCCTTCGGCGTCACGATGGTGCGCCGCGTGAACGCCGTCAACTCGCCGCGCTGCACCGCGACACCCGCCAGCTCCGTGTCGTAGGCGAGCAGCACCTTGCCCAGTGCCGTCGCGTGCAGCGGCAGCAGTGCGCCGACGTCCAGTGTCTGGAGCGTGTCGTCCGGCCGGAACACGTGGTGTACCACCAGGACTTCGCCTTCCAGCGGCGCACCGATCCGCACCGCCTCGCCGCTGCGGGCGGCCAGCGCGTCGGCCCAGTTGATCGCCCGCGACCGCAGCTCGTTCACGTCAAGGTAGCTGGTGCCAAGGTGCAGCAGCGCGGCGCCGAGCTGATATTTGCCGGTGGCCCGGTCCTGTTCGACGAAACCGACCCGCTGCAGGGTGCGCAGGATGCCGTGCGCGGTGCCCTTCGCCAGTTCCAGCGAACTGGCGATCTCGCCGACCCCGAGGCGCCCCGAG
>DATBCR010000282.1:0-5919 GCA_036270375.1 Pseudonocardiaceae bacterium
ACGCCAACGACGAGTTCACCAACGGCGGCTGCCCGGCCTTCGTCCCCAACAAGTTCCAGGGCCCCAACGACGCCCTGCTCAACGTCCAGGACGCCGGCGGCCAGTTCAACCCGAACTCCCCGGCCGGGACGCAGCAGACCCAGAGCTTCACCGGCCTCCCCCGCATCGGGCACGAGTCGGCGCTGCAACGGTCGTCCCGGGCCGCCGACGGTACGCCAATCCACATCCGGGCGGACGGCCCCGGCTTCTCCAGTCTGGACGTTCCCGCGTTCCAGATGTTCCCCGGCGGCACCAACGTGCCGGCCGGCAGTGTCCAGCCGAAGCTCGAATTCGCCGTCTACATGCCGTCCTCGGAGTCCTTCCGGCAGATGCGGGTCAACGTGGCCGCGCAGGATCTCCAGGCCGCCCACCCGAACCTGGATCCGGGCGACAACGGCCTTGAACTGTTCATCACGGCCACCCGGCGGCAGAACTTCCTCGTTCCGCCGCGCAATGTCCGCGCATTCCCGTTGGTCGAATTCACCTGACCGGTAGTCCTTTCGGTGCGGTGCTCGCCGTTCGCGGCGAGCACCGCGCGTTCGACGTACCATCGCCTGATGGTGGTTCGGGTGCCGGTGCACAGGTGAGCAACGTCGACACCGATCCGGCCGAACTGACCTGCCGGAACGACTCGAACACCGACGTGACGCGGCCTGTGATCGAGGTGCTCGCCCCGCGCGACGTGCCACTCGGCGGTCCCCGCGCGATGACGGTGCGCCGCACGCTGCCACAACGCACCCGGTCGCTGATCGGCGCATGGTGCTTCGCCGACCACTACGGGCCGGACGACGTCGCGGCCGGCGGCATGGACGTCCCACCCCATCCGCATACCGGGCTGCAGACCGTCAGCTGGCTGTTCGCCGGCGAGATCGAGCACCGCGACAGCCTCGGCACGCACGCGATCGTGCGGCCCGGCGAGTTGAACCTGATGACCGGCGGGCACGGCATCTGCCACTCGGAGGTCTCCACACCGGCCACCACCGTGCTGCACGGCGTTCAGCTGTGGATCGCGCTGCCGGACGCACACCGCGACGCGCCCCGCGACCTGCAACACCACGCCCCCGTCCCGGTCGACCTCGACGGCGGGTTCGCACGGGTGTTCCTCGGCACACTGCACGACACCACATCGCCGGTGCCCACGTTCACACCGCTGCTCGGTGCCGAACTCACCATCGCACCGCACGCACGGCTCACCGTGACCGTCGACCCGGCGTTCGAACACGGCGTCTTGGTGGACACCGGCACGATCGACATGGCGGGCACTTCACTCGGCCGCGGCGCACTCGGCTATCTGGGCCTCGGCACACACCGCCTGAACCTGACGAACCCGGACGACACGCCGAGCCGGGTGATCCTGCTCGGCGGCGAACCGCTCGGCGAGGAACTCGTCATGTGGTGGAACTTCGTCGGCCGCAGCCATGACGAGATCGTGCGGTTCCGGGACGAGTGGCAGCGGGAGTCCGAGCGGTTCGGTCGGGTCGATGGCTACCCGGGCCCGCGACTGCCCGCTCCCCCACTGCCCAACGGCCGCCTCCGACCGCGGTAATCCTGGCTCACTCCGCTCGCGGTCACCGCGGTGCTCGTTTGGTCCACCGTGCGATCGGGTACTGGCAGGCCAGGCAACGGGAGGCGTCATGCGCAGATCCGTCTGGTTGTGGCTACTCGTCATCGCCGTGCTGGTGCTGCTGCTTGGCCTGTTGTTCGGCGGCTACCGAAAGGGCACCCCGGTCGGCGTCCCGGCCCACAGTTGCGTTTGGCAGGGCACGATCGGTTGTGGCATATGACCGTTTGGTACAGGCGAGCCATCGCCATCGCGGCTGCCGTGGTGCTGCTGATCGTGATCGCCCTCGTCGGTTCGGCGATACATCTGTTCCCGCAGTTGCGCAATCCGTTCGCCCAGACCACCCAGGAACGGTCCGGGCCGGTACTGCTGCAGTCCATCCAACAGCTTTCCCGCTACGAGGCCGCGAGCGGCACGTTCCAGGTCGTCGTGGACATCTCATCCAGCAACGCCCTGCTGCCGAGTTTCCTTGTCGGCAGCGACACCATGTTCATCGGCATCGGCACCGACAACGCCTATGTCGATTTCGGCCATCTCAAGGGCAATGCCGTCCAGGTCTCGGCCGACCGCCAGTCGGCGACGCTCGCCCTGCCGCACGCGACTCTCGCCGCCGCCACCCTGAACGTGCACGACTCCTACGTCTACGCCCAGCAACAAGGACTGTTCACCAGGATCAACCAGTTCCTGCAGGGCAATCCCAACTCCCAGCAGGCCGTGTACGAGCTGGCACAGCGCCAGATCCAACAGGCGGCCACCAAGAGCGAACTGCTGGCCGACGCGGAACGCAACACCAAGGCCATGCTGATCAGTCTGCTGCAGTCGCTCGGCTTCCATACGGTCGACGTCACGTTCACCGCGGGCATCGGCTGACGCCGGGTGGACGCTGGCGGCGGACCCGGAACCACACCGTCCGACAGGTCCGCCGCCAGCCGCTTCAGTTGGTGGTGCAGGCGTTGCCGTTCACCGTGAACGCGGTGGGCGAACTGCTGTTGCCGCTCCATGTGCCCTGGAAACCGAACGTGGTTGACGTGCCCACGGCCACGTTTCCGTTGTAGCTGAGGTTGGTCGCCGTGACCGCCGCACCGGTCTGGGTCACCGTGGCGTTCCACGCGGTGGTGATCTTCTGATCGCCCGGGAACGTGAAGGTGGCCGTCCAACTCGTCCACGCGCTGGTGCCGGTGTTCTTCAGTGTCAGATTCGCCGTGAACCCGCCTGCCCAGACGTTCGGCGTGTACGTCACGGCGCAGCCACCAGGTGGTGGTGGGGTGCCCGCGCTCGTGGTGACGGTGACCGTGCCGGAGCGGGTGGAGCGGTTGCCCGCCGTGTCACGCGCGTAGACTGCGAACGTGTACATTGTGGACGGTGTCAGGCCGGTGATCGCGGCCGCGTTCGTGCTGGGGCTGGCCACCACCGTCTCCACGGTGCCGTTCACTCCGACCACGTCGTAGCCCGCGATGCCGGTGCTGCTAGTGGACGCCGCCCACGCCAGGTTCGCCGACGTCGACGTCACTGCGCTCGCGGTGGGCGTGCCCGGCGTGGTGGGCGGCGTGACCATCGTCGATCCCGGTTGGAGGGTGATCAGTTCCGCCGTGTACGGGGCGATCGTCTGGCTGCCGGCGCTGCCGCCGGGGGCCGTGCTGATGCCGCTGCCGGGGGCGGTCAGGGTGGCCACCGTCGGTGCCCCGGTGGCCGGCGTGAATCCCTTGTAGCTCAGGCCGACCGTGTAGCTGTTGGTGGGGTCGTCGTTGACGAGCAGCACGCGGAGGTTGCCGTCGGCGCCCTTCGCCGCGTACGACTGCACAAGCGAGGCGTTCGACGATGCGCCGACCAGCGTGTCGCCGGGGTGGATGAACCCGCCGAGCAGCTTCAGGCCGTAGTACGCGGGGAACGGGGTGTCGGCCGCAGGCTCGCACGTCGAACCGCTGCACGTGGCGTCGGACAGCACGCCGTAGTCGCCGTAGGTCGCCGTGCCGGCGAGACCCGAACCGTTGTCGCCGCTGGTGACGATACCGTTGTGGATCTGCCACCAGTCGACGCTGCTGACACCGCTGCTCAGCCAGCTCAGGTAGTCCTGTTGCTGGTACAGCGCGTTGACGATGCTCAGCGTCTGCTTGCCGGGGTTGGACGACACCGAGTTGGTCTCGGTGACCATGATCGGTGTGGTCGTGTTGCCTGTGAACTGACTCAACAGCGATTTCATCGACGACACCATTGCCGGGATCTTCGACGTGTCACTCAGCAGTCCGGCGTCCGTCGGGCCGGGTGGCGTGACGGTGCTCGGGTTCTGGGGATACCAGTGGATGTCGGCGAAACCGATCTGGTTGCCGAGCGCCGACAGCACGGTCTGGTTCCACGCCTGCGGGCTGCCCGCCGACGTGACACCGTCCGGCCAGTTACCCGGCGCGGTCAGCACCACACCGACGACGATGCTCGGGTCGACCGCCTTCATGGCCGTGATGTAGGCCTGCACGTTCTGCGCGTAGACGGCCGGCCCGCAGTTGGACGGGTTCGAGCCGCTGGCACAGTGCTGGTCGGGCTCCCAGTTGGCGCCGTACGTGCCGTTGCCGTAGACCTCGTTGCCGATCTCCCAGTACTTGATCCCGTAGTGCTTGGTCACGTTCGAGTAGCGGACCCAGTCCGCGGCGAACTGCGCGCCGGTCTCGGCCGGACTCAGGCCCGCGCCCGCAGTGTTGCCGGTGCCGTAGTTCACGGTGATCATGCCCTGCGCGCCGGTCTGCGAGAGCAGGGTGGCGTACTGGTCGAAGTTCACCGCCTGCGGCTTGCCGGACAGCACGTCGGTGTTGTTCTTCCAGTTGTACGAGTCGGAGGCGGTGCCGCCGGGAAAGCGAATGAGATCCGTGCCGGCGGCGGACAGCAGGCCGGGCACCGCGGCATCGGTCAGCGCACCGTCGTAGGTGGAGCCGTTGATCCCGATCGCGGTGGTGGGCACCGTCGCCACAGTCGTGGTCGCGTCCACGTTCACGGTCGCCGCGGTCGCGGCCGCGTGGGTCGCGCCCGACGCCGGCGCGGCGATGAATGTCGCGGCGACGGCCAGTGCCGTTACGCCGTACCAAAGTCGACTGCGCATCAGCTCTCCTCGGGTCGAGTACCGACCCGAGAGTCCATGCAGCACAGGGCCAGGTCAATCGATTCCGAAGTCGGCGCACGCCAGCAGCCGCCGATGCCGTGAAAATTACATCCTGGCGGTTCGGTGCCGAGATCGCGGACTTGACATCGCGACCGAAGTCTTCCTACGTTCGCTGGAGCAATTCCCCAGTATTCGCGCGACGTTCGAAATGTCGAATGCCCGAAGCAGAGGCGGAAATGCAATGACGGACCATGATTCGCACGGCGGCATGTCACGTCGCCAGGCCCTGGGGATCGGTGCCCTGGCAGCGGGCTCGCTGACACTCGGACTCAACCAGGTCGCCGCCGCCGACCCGCCGCGAAACGAAACACGCGAACGATCCTTCGACGACGGATGGCGATTCTTCCGCGGCGACGTCGGCGGCGCCGAGGCGCCGTCGTTCGACGACAGCACGTGGCGCATGCTCGACCTACCGCACGACTGGAGCATCGAGGACCTGCCCGACGCCCCCGCCCCCGACGGCGCCATCACGAGCGACCCCTCCCTGCTCGTCCCGCAACAACCACCGACGCAACCCGTCCCGCCGCCGGTGATCGGCCCGTTCGACCCGCAGAACAGTCCCGGCGACGGCTCGACGGCGGACACGATCGGCGGCATCGGCTGGTACCGCAAGCAGTTCCAACTGTCCACGAACGACAGACATGTCGAACTGCGATTCGACGGCGTCTACCAGAACGCCGACATCTGGCTCAACGGCACGCACCTGGGCTTCCACCCGTACGGCTACACGCCGTTCGCGTTCGACGTGACCTCGTTGCTGAACCGCACCGGTACAAATGTGCTCGCGGTGCGCGTGGACAACAGCGGCCGGACCAGCCGCTGGTACTCGGGCTCGGGGATCTACCGGCACACCTGGCTGACCGTGACCGGACCGATCCGGATCCCCTTGTGGGGCCTGGCCGTGACAACACCCACCGTCGGTGAACAGCGGTCGGTCGCGCGGGTGGACGTGTCCGTTACCAATCTCGGCACGCGGCTGTCGACAGCGGCCGTGCGGGTGACAGTGTTCGACCCACGCGGAAACGCCGTCGCCACACGGGAAACCGACGCCGCGAGCGTCCCACCGGGCACGACGGCCGTGCCGTCACTGGACATCCCGATCGACCGCGCGGCACTGTGGTCCCCGGACGCGCCGGACATCTACACCGCCCGCGCGGACGTGCTGGCCGAC
>DATBCR010000283.1:0-4776 GCA_036270375.1 Pseudonocardiaceae bacterium
CGCGTTGTCCGCGGAGTCCCAGCGGCTGATCCGGTCGGCCAGGTGCGGCGCGACGTACTTGACGTACTCGTCGATGATCTCCCAGCCGTCGTCGCCGGACACGATCAGCCTGCCGAAGTCCTCGTTGAACACGTCGCGGACCACGCGGATGGTCAGGTCGGGCTCACCGTAGAGCAGGGCGGGCGCGGAGGCCGTCTTGGCCTTCTTCTCGATGGTCTCCCACTGGGCGGCGAGCCGGGTGATGTCCCGGTCGAGCTCGGCCTCCGCGGCGCCCTCGGCGGCGGTGCGCACGATCACGCCGGCGTCGTCGGGGACGATCTTCTTCAGGATGTTCTTCAGCCGGGCCCGCTCGGTGTCCGGGAGCTTGCGGCTGATCCCGGTCATCGAACCCTCGGGCACGTAGACCAGGTAGCGGCCGGGCAGCGAGATCTGGCTGGTCAGCCGGGCGCCCTTGTGGCCGATCGGGTCCTTGGTCACCTGGACCAAGATGGCGTCGCCGGAACTAAGCGCGCCTTCGATCGTGCGCGCCTTGCCTTCGAGACCGGCCGCGTCCCAGTCCACCTCACCGGCGTAGAGCACGGCGTTGCGGCCGCGGCCGATGTCCACGAACGCGGCTTCCATGCTGGGCAGCACGTTCTGCACGCGGCCGAGGTAGACGTTGCCGACGAGCGAACCGGAACCGGCGGACGTGACGAAATGCTCGACGAGCACCCCGTCCTCAAGCACGCCGATCTGCACGCTCTCGCCACGCTGGTTGACCACCATCTTGCGGTCGACGGCCTCACGGCGGGCCAGGAACTCCGACTCGGACAGGATCGGCACCCGGCGCCGGCCGGCCTCCCGACCGTCCCTGCGGCGCTGGCGCTTGGCCTCCAGCCGGGTCGAGCCGCGCACGCTGCGCACCTCGTCCTGGCTGTTCGAGTCGTGCTGCTGCCGGTCGGGCTTCTCATCCCGGCTCTCGCGGACGTGTACGACCGTGTTCGGCGGGTCGTCGTCGCCACCGTCCTGGGCGTCGCCGGTGCCCTTGCGGCGGCGCCGACGGCGACGGCGACGGTTGCCGCCTGCCTCGCCGTCGTCGGTGGCCGCCTCGTCCTGATCGTCGGAGTCGGTGTCCTCGGCGGTCTCGCCGATGGTGTCCGCCGCGCCGTCGTCGACGGTGTCTGACTCGTCGGCGCCGTCCGTTCCGTCCGTGATGTCCTGGCCGCCCTTGCCCCGGCCACGGCCACGGCGGCCCCGCCGACGGCGACGGCGGCTGGCGCTGTCCTCGTCGTCGATGTCGACGCCGTCCGGCTCGGCTTCCGAGATGTCCGAGGTGTCCGGCTCGACCACCTCGGCCTCGACCGGTACCGGCTCGACCGGCTCCGGCTTGCGCCTCGGCGTCGACCGGACCGGTGCGGGCGCGGTCGGCTGCAGGAACATCGGTGCCGGCGCGGCGAACACCGGCACCAGCGGAACCGGTTCGGGTACCACGCGGGCGGGCGTCTCGTCGGTCACCGACTCGTCGACGCCGTCGGCCAGCAGTAGTTCGGCCACCTTGAGCGCGAGATCGCGGTCAAGGCTGGACTGTGCGCTGCGGACCGGCTCGTCGAGCGTGGCCAGCACGTCGAGTATCTCCCGGCTGCTGCGGTCGAGCAGCTTGCCGAGCGCGTGCACCCGGACCTTCTCCGGCAGCCCGGCCAGCGCCGGATGTGTGGGTGTGTCTGACTTCCCGCCTGCTGTCGCAGCGGGTTGCTTCCTGTTCGGCATATGGCTCCTCCGCCCCCGGGCGCGTCCCCCGGTGCCGATGCCGGGGCACCGGGCACTGTCGGACGCGGCCGCGCAGGGGCCCTTTCTGTCCTGTCACCGTCGCCCGTGGCGACGGGAATCCTTGCCTGGGCCGGCTGCGCACCCGATGCAGGATCCGGGCGTCAGCCAGCAGGTCGGTCGACGGCGGCCTGGCCGGGCTTCGGCTCCCCGGCCGCTGGTTCTGGTCGCGGACCCCGGTCCGGGGCCAACGGGTCGGCCAGGCGGCCATCATCGTCGAGCCGCCCCTGGGCCATCCGGATCGCCTTCGCGGGTACCGGCAGAGTGAGGGCGGCGACGACACGAAGCGCGCTCAGTACGTCGTCGGGTCGGACGGCAGGCGTTGTCTGCCGCACGACCACGTCGAGTATCCCACACACCGCACGTGGTTCCGTGCCATCGTCATCCGACCGGCTCGTCTCCGGCCCGAAATCGTCTTGTTCGTCCGGTTCGACGATGAGTGCGACGATCGCCGGGCGGACGTCCATGATGCGTGGGCCGTCCTTGGTCAGGCGTTCCACCTCGATCTTTTCGGCGGCGAGCAGCGCGGCGACGGCCGGGGTCAACGTGGCCTTGCCGACACCCGGTACTTCGAGGCGCCATCGGCTGGCGTCGATCCGTTCCGGTAGTGAGCCGCCCTTCGCCACCACGGCTTCGAGCACGTCGATCCCGGGTGGCAGGGCCGCGTCCAGGGCGGTCCGGAGTGCGGCCGGGTCGACTTCGGCGACCACCTGGATCTCGACGTATTCGGCTTCGCTCGCGGCACCGGTCGGTGCCGCACCTACCCAGGACACCCTGGGGTGCGGGCTGAACCCGTGCGAGTAGGCCATCGGCACGCCCGCTCTGCGCAGCGCCCGTTCGAACGCCCGCGCGATGTCGCGGTGTGACGTGAAACGCAACTTACCCCGTTTGGCGTAACGCAGACGCAATCGCTGCACGGGGGGAGCCGACGGGTTCGGCTCGTCATGGCGACTCAGTGCTGCTCCTCAAGGCCCTTCCGGAATGCCCTTCCGGCTGACTTCGGACGTGTTCTGGCTTGCTCAGGCTTAGGATTAGGCCGGTCCGGACGGTACCGCTTGCCTGAACCGGCCGGACGAACTTGTCTCCCCGGTCGGTGCTGGCTACCGTCCCGCTGGAGTGGACAGAGCGTCCCACCCCACCGATGGAGGTCCCACGTGCCTCTGCTGCGCCGAGCGAGGGCGGCAGCGATCGGCACCGCCCTGTTGGCGACGGGCTGCCTGGCGATGGACCCGTCGGCGTTCGCCGACTCCGGCCAGGCGGCGCCGGCCGGCTGCGTGCAGGGTGGGCCGGCGCTGCGCTACCTCGTCGTGTTCACGGACGGCACGAGCAGTCAGGACGCTTCGGCCCAGATCACGGCGGCGTGTGGCACCACCACCGTGTACTACCCGCAGATCGCGGTCGGGGTCGCGGTGTCCGCCGATCCAGGGTTCGGGGAGCGGATCGGGCCGGAGCGGACCTACAGCGCGCAGGCGCAGGCGTACTACGACGCGAACCAGGCTGCGCGCAAGTCGGATGAGCTGCCGCGCGACCCGGCCGGCGGGATCACGCCGGATCCGGGGGCGGTGCCGGCCGGGAATCTGACCGGGCAGCAGTGGGACATGTCGATGATCAAGGCGGACAAAGCGCGCCGGGTCAACGAGGGCAGTGCACGGGTTGTGGTGGGGGTGTTGGATTCGGGTATTGATCCGAATCATCCGAATCTGGTGAAGGAGTTGGACAAGGCTGCTTCGGCCGGGTGCGTGACCGGGAAGCCGGACACCGGTCAGGCGGCTTGGGCGCCCACGACGTCCTCGCATGGGACGCACGTGGCCGGGACCATCGCGGCCGCCGATGACGGGAACGGGGTGGCCGGGGTTGCACCTGGGGTGCGGGTGGCTTCGGTGAAGGTCGTGGATGATGCGGGGTACATTTATCCGGAGGCTGCGGTTTGTGGGTTCATGTGGGCGGCGCAGCAGGGGATGACGATTGCCAATAACAGTTATTTCGTCGACCCCTGGGTGTTTACCTGTGCGGACAGTCAGGGTCAGAACGTTATTTATCAGGCGGTGCAGCGGGCGGTTTCCTATGCGACCGCGCATGGGGTGTTGAGCATTGCGGCGGCGGGGAATGGTGGGGTGGACCTGACTAATCCAGGGCAGGACAGTCGGAGTCCGGACAATGTGGTTGCGGATGATCAGGAACAGCGGCAGTTGGATGTCGACTGCGTGCAGTTGCCGGCCGGTGTTCCTGGGGTGGTTACGGTTGCGTCGGTGGGAGGTGGTGGCGTCAAGGCTGGGTACAGTTCTTATGGGTTGGGGGCGGTGAGTTTGGCGGCGCCGGGAGGTGATCCTCGGCAGCGGACCTCCGGTGGGCCTCGGTGTGTGTTGTCAACGGTGCCGGGCGGGTATGCGAGTTCTTGTGGTACTTCGATGGCGGCGCCGCATGTTTCAGGGGTCGCGGCGTTGTTGGCTTCTACGCATCCGGGTGTTTCGCCCAAGCAGTTGAGCCGGTTGTTGGATGCCGAGGCCGATCCCATTGCTTGTCCGGCGGATTATGACTTGAATGGGACCGGTACGCAGGACGCTTATTGTACTGGGGATGCCACGTACAACAGTTTCTATGGGCATGGGTTGGTGGATGCGCTGGCGGCTGTGTCGTCCGGTGCGGGTGTGAGTGGTGGCGGCGGTGATCAGAGTGCGCCGCCGGCGACCGCTGTGGCGTCGGGGGCTGGTGTGCCGCCGGCCGCGCCTGATCGGGGGGTCGGGGACACGGTGAACGAGGCGGTTGGTGGGGTGCAGCACAAGGGTGGTGCGGTGTCGTCGGCCGGGTCGGCGAGTTCGACTCCCGCGGCGCCGGTCGTGGCTGCTCCTTCGCAGCCGGCGCCTACGTTGACGCCTGCCGGTGGTCCTATCGGCGGGTTTGCCTTGTTGGGTATGTGGTAGCGCTACCGCCCGACCGGGGTGATCGGTAGTAGCGTCCGACCCGTCGGACCGA
>DATBCR010000284.1:0-1514 GCA_036270375.1 Pseudonocardiaceae bacterium
GGTCACCGGTGAGCAAGACAGAACAACCAACCCCGTCAGCTTCCGCCGCTGGCTGAACCCGGTCAACGCGGCCGCGGCCACGGCGTTGGTGGCGGGAACCTTCTCGGCCAGCAGGGTGCTCCGGCTGCCCGATCCGACCCCGCAGCCCTTGACCGCCTGGCACGCACTGGACCCGGAGATCGTCTATTCCCGGTTAACCAGCCGTACCCGACCCTTGGCCGTCGAGCCTGGTACAGCGCCCTGGCGACAGTTCCTCGACGACCTGTCGTACAGCCGGCTCGTGGTGCCGCTGCGGGGCCCGGCAAGTCAGGTCGGGCGCCTGCTGGCCGCGACGCAGGCCGAGCTCGCCGACCCTTTGACTCCAATCCTGGCTGTCGGGGCGGCCGCGTCCGCGATCGTTGGCAGCAACGTTGACGCGCTTCTGGTCGCCGGCGTGATGACCGTCAACGCGTTAACCGGTGGGGTACAACGGCTGCGGGCCGAGGCGGCGGCGGCCGAGCTTTTCGCCGAGCAGGACCAGCAAGTGCGCCGGGTCGTGGTTCCGGCTGTAGCGACGACCCGACGCCGGTTGGAGGCGGCCCAGCACGCCACCCGCACGGCCACGGTGTCCGCCAAGTCGCTGCGGCCCGGTGACGTCATCGACCTGGCTGCACCCGAAGTGGTTCCCGCGGACGCACGCCTGTTGGTGGCCGAGGATCTCGAGGTCGACGAGTCGTTTCTGACCGGTGAGTCGCTGCCGGTGGACAAGCAGGTGGACCCCGTCGCCGTCAACGGCCCCGACCGGGCCAGCATGCTGTTCGAGGGCAGCACGATCGTCGCGGGGCACGCTCGGGCGATCGTCGTCGCCACCGGGGTCGGCACCGCCGCGCATCGCGCGATCTCGGCGGTCGCAGACGTCGAAACGTCCGCCGGTGTCCAGGCCCGGCTCCGCGAGCTCACCAGCAAGGTCCTCCCGCTTACCCTTACCGGCGGTGCCGCGGTAACCGCTTTGGCGTTGCTACGGCGCGCCTCGCTGCGTCAGGCGGTCGCCGACGGCGTCGCAATTGCGGTGGCGGCCGTCCCGGAGGGCCTCCCGTTGGTGGCCACCCTGTCCCAACTTGCCGCCGCCCAGCGTTTGACGGCACGCGGAGCGCTCGTCCGCGCCCCCCGCACCATCGAAGCGCTGGGTCGCGTCGACACCGTATGTTTCGACAAGACCGGCACTCTGACCGAGAACCGACTGCGCGTCGTCTGCGCCGTGCCGGCCGCGGCCAGTCCATCCGATCCATTCCCGGACGTCACCGATCCGGACTCCGCTGCCGTGCTCAGGGCGGCCGCGTGGGCATCAACGCAGCCGCAAGAGGGGCAAGGACACGCCCACGCCACCGACGAGGCCATCGTGACCGCGGCGAGTTCGCTTATGACACAGGGTGATTCGGAGTGGACCGTTCTCGCGGAGGTACCGTTTGAGTCCAGTCGTGGGTTTGCCGCCGCTATAGGCACACTGGGCGCAGGCTCCGCCTCGCCAGTGCTGA
>DATBCR010000285.1:0-7431 GCA_036270375.1 Pseudonocardiaceae bacterium
CGCCGGGAGCGGCGCTGACGTCGTGCCTTTTCAGGGTGACCCCGTCCATGATCGTGTCGCCATCCGTCGCGGCGGCGTCCACGATTTTTTTCAGCGTTTGCTCGGTGAACGAGATCGCGAACTGGTCGTTGGTTCCCCCGAGCAGGTCCAGGTTGGCGATTCCCGCTTGCTGTTCGGCCGGCGTCTCGCCGAAGAGGAACACGCCCAGGTGCTCGTACCCGTCGAACGGTGCCGAACGCACAGCCACGTCGGCCAGCGGAATGTTGCTCAAGGCTCCCCGGACAGCACTGTCGATCGTGCCGAGCACCATTGCGCGGAACCCGGTGTCGGCCGGATTGGGATTCAACCTGTCGAGTGGGATGCTGAGTTCCATCCCGATGTCCGGAATAGTGAACGGCGGCGGGAATCCATGAGTGAACAGCCACCGCACACTGAGCGGGCGAATCGATTCCCATTGCATGAGCTGCGCACGGATGCCTCGGCTCGGATCGAGCGCCGGGGCATACTTCCGCAGGAAGTCACGGAGGACGACTTCACCCATAACGGCCTCCCCACGATCATCCGGCCCGCTGCTCCATGATAGACACGCAAGCTACCACGGCAATCGTTTGCCAATCGATTCCCGCGACCGAAGAAACCACTATCGGGTTAATGCGGCAGCCGCCGAGTGTGATCGTGTTCAGCGTGTCGTGATCACGAGTATGGTGTGGGTCCCGGCAGTGTGCCCCCGGCTCGGTCCACGCTCTGTCATAATCTGGCCAGCATGCGGCCAGAGAGTGATTGTGGGAGGTTTCGGTGACCGATCCGGCGGCCCCCATCTTCGGTCGCGATCCGGCTTTCAGTCTGGTGTGGACATTAATGGACCGGCCACTTCAGGATAAACTGCCGCGCAGCCAAGATCATCCGGTGCTGGTATTCGAAGGCGCCCGCGGCACCGGCAAGACCGCATTGCTTGACCGGTGGACGGGGTTGCTGGACCAGGTTGTCCCGTTCGCCCGGATCGACTTCGAGGCCAACCGGGATGTCGACCAGCCGAGGGTGCTGGCCGCCCTCGCGTTCGAGCTCAGCAGGCGCTGCGCCGACTACCTCACCCTCTGGTTTCCGCGATTCATCACCGGCCGGTTCGTCATGCGAATGGACCTCGACCTCGAAGACCACACCGCCGCGCGCCGACAGGTCGGCGCCGGGTTGGACCAGGAGCAGACGCCGGGCGCGCTGGAACAGATTCTCGTGCAGGCCGCGTCCGGCGTGCTCGGCTTCGTGCAGCAGAACTACGCGCCCGGCCTGCCGCTACGGGAAATCGCCGACCCGGCGATCAAGGGCGCGATGCCACGGATCAGCCGGGCATTGGCTCGCCGGAAGCATCGGCTCACGTTGGGCGCCTTTCGGGACTGGTATGGCCACCGCGGCCGCGGTTTCACCAACGACGCCACCGATGTGCTCGTCGACCTGAACCGATGGGCCCGCAACGCCGATGACGAGGACAACAGCCAGCGGATCAACGAACTGCTGTGGGACGCCTTTCTCACCGACCTGAGCGAGGAGTACCGCCACGCCAAACGCGTCCGCGACCTGACCGCGAACTGCGTGATCCTCCTCGACAATGTGGACACCGAGGGCGGCCGGTCCTTCCTCGACCAGTTGGTCCGGACAAGGCGGGCGCGGATCGCCGGCAGCCGGCCAGAACCCGAACCGCTGACCGTGATCGCGACCAGTCGCGGCGCGTTGCTGTCCGACCTGCCGCTGGCCGACCAGATCGAGTATGCCGGCGACGGCGCGCACGCCAGGCACCTCATCCGGTCCGACGGCACGGTCCGGCACTGGTGGTGCCGGTACCCGCTGTCCGACCTCTCCGCCGACCAGGTCGGCAGCATGGTGTCCGGGCTGAACCTGCCGGAGGGCAACAACGAGCGGCTGACCCGGCTGGCGTACCAGCTGACCGGCGGCCACCCGTCGTCCACCCGCCTGCTGCTGGCCGCGGTCGCGGAACGCCCGGCGCACCGCGACGAACTGGCCCGGCTGCTCGATCTGCCACAGGCCGGCCACGCGGCGAAACGGCTCGCCCTCGCGGCCGCCATCCGTGCCCGGCTGCTGATCGGGTCACTGCCCGTGACGTACGACGGCCTCGTCACGTGTGCCGGGGCCGTGGACAGCGAGGACGCCACCCGGCTGGCCGGCGACGGCAGCATGTTCTCCGGCGGGGGGCCCAACTATCTCGACGACATCCACCCGATGCTGTGGCCGGACACCAGCGGCGCCGGACCCGCGCTGCTGCGCCGACTGCTCCTGCGCGACCTGGCCGCCCGGGGCGGCAGCGGCGCGCCCGGCTGGTCCACCGTGTTCACGTGGCTGCGCAGCCGGCGGGCGAAATCGGGTGACGAGAACGGCGAGCTGTACTACGCGTTGGCCGACGGCGCACTGGGTTTCGTCGCCGGCCGCCTGCTCGCCCGCATCGGCACGGACGACGCGGCGGCGTGGCTCGCGCTGCTGGACACGGTCACCACGGCCCCGTTCCAGCAGCACTACCTGCCGCGCGGGACGACCGACGACCTGGTCGAGCCGATGACCGCGGTACACGAGGTGACGGCAGTGGTGCCGGCGACCGCAGGGGTGCCGGTCGTGCTGTGCCGGCTCGTCGCCGGGCTCCAGGTGGTCACGGATCCACTGACCGACAGCCGCCGCCGCGACGTGCACCTGCGCATCGCCCGCGACTTCGAGGCGGTCGCCGAGCTGTCCACCGGTGCGACGGCTCCGCTGCTGCGCCGCGCACGGGAGCACCGCAGGGCCGCCGACCTGTGGCTGTGACCGGAACCGTCCACATCAGACAGCAGTATCGAGGAGTGACACGTGACCCAGCAGATCGAGGATCTCTACCGGCCGAAGGTCCGCCGCCGCCGGTTCCCGCCCAGCAGGCGGACGTCGCTTATCGTGATCGTGATCCTGCTGGCCAGCGGCCTGTTGTGGGTCGGCTACTCGTGGTTCCAGACCTGCGGCGGCTTCGGCACCGGCGTCTCCAAAGTGGACGGACAGTGTGTCGGCGTGACGGACGGCTCGTACGTGTTCGAACCGAACCTCGCCGATGTCGAGGGGAAGATCAAGAAAGCGAACGACAACATCGGCCAGGCGAAGTCGGTCACGGTCGCGGTGCTGAACATGTTCACCGCCAACGACACCAGTCCGTTGACCCCGGACGAGATCCGCGAACAGCTCGAAGGTGCCTACGTCGCGCAGCAAGCCGCCAACAACGGCGTGAATTTCGGGGACAAGAACCTGAAGATCCGGCTGGTAATAGCCAATGAGGGCAGCGACGAACAGCAGTGGCAGCCGACCGTCCAGCAGTTGATCGGCATGAAGCAGGACAGTTCACCGCTGGTCACCGTTGTCGGGCTCGGTGTCAGCATCCCGGCGACGGTGGACAGCGGCCGGGCGCTGGCCGACGCCGGGCTGCCGATGGTCGGCGCGGTGCTGACCGCGGTCGACGGCACGAAGGTGCCCGGCCTGTTCCGGGTGCAGCCGAGCGACCGGGAGTTCGTGACGGGCCTTGATCTCTACCTCAAGCAGCATCCGGATCTCAATCAGGGACTCATAGTCTACGACAGCAATTCCGGCACCAACGGCACAGCCGTGCAGGATCTGTACACCCAGTCCCTGTTCGACTCAGACCAACACCAGCTCAACCGGGTGCTGCGCTACAACCCACTCGGCTTCCAGGGCAAATCGGTTCCGTCGCACTCGGATGCCGACATGTTCGACCGCCTTGTCACCACCATCTGCGGCGTGGCGCCGAATATCGTGCTGTATGCCGGCCGGCTGGTTGACCTGACCGATTTCCTCACCGCACTCGAGGGCCGGGAGTGCGCGCCAAAGGGACCGATCACCGTGCTCACCGGCGGCACGGATCTTGGTGTCCTCAACACCGCCACGATCCGGCAGCAGTTGACGAAGGGCAGGATATCCGTCGTCTACTCATCGCCGACCGATGTCGCCGACTGGCGGACGTACCCGGCATCGGCGCCACGGCACTTCGCCCAGTTCCTTGACGAATATGAGGCCGAGCACGTGCCAATGGCCGACCTCGACGACGGCTATGCCGTGTCGATGTATGACGCGGTGGCAACGGCGACGGAGGCGATCCGGCACGCGTACAACGGTGGCGCCCTGCCGTCACCTACCGACGTGCTGCACCAGTTGCCGAACCTGGTCAACACCGACACCGTGCCCGCGGCCGGCGGCGATCTCAGCTTCGCTGTTCAGAACCACGGCGACCCGGGCGGCAAGCCACTGCCGGTGCTCCGCATACCAGCCGACCCGGCCGTGACGGCGCCACCAATCGCCAACTGCGCCGCCACGCAGCCCGGTTACGCGTACTGCACGCCCCGGTAGCTCAGTGCAGGGTGAGCCAGAGGAGGCTGCCGGTACCGGCCAGCGCGCAGTAGATCGCGAAGGGCGTCAGGGTGCGGGTGTGGAAGTAGCGGGTGAGGAAGCGCACGGCGAGGTAGGCACTGACGAAGGAGGCGACGCTGCCGGCCAGCACCTGGCCGTGAATGCCGGCACCGAGCGGCCCGAACAGATCCGGCACCTTCAGCACACCGGCGGCGAGAATCACCGGCGTTGCCAGCAGGAAGGAGAACCGGGCCGCGTCCTCATGCGACAGTCCACGCAACAGCCCGGCGACCATGGTGACACCGGAGCGACTGATCCACGGCAACAGCGCCAGGACCTGAGCTGTCCCGATCAACGTCCCCCGCCCGAACGAGAGCCGGGCAATCCGCTCGTCCGCAGCGATCCCGGCTGGTACGTCCGCCGTCGGCACCAGCACCGGTTGCGGCTGGTTGACCCGCCGCCGCAGCAATTCCCCGACATACAGCACGACGCCATTCGCGATGAGAAACGAGGCCGCCGGAATAGGCCGCCCGAGCGTGGTGCGAAACGTGTGCTCCAGGACCAGCCCGACGATCCCGACCGGAATGGTGGCGAAAATGATCAGCCAGGCCAGCCGCTCGGCCGGCGTACTGACCCGACGATAGCGAACCGACGTGACAAGACCGCCGATGATCCGAACCCAGTCCCGCCAGAAGAACAGCAGCAGGGCGGCCGCGGTGGCGACATGCAACCCGACGATGAACGCGAGATAAGGAGATTCTGGCGCCGACACATTGAGATCCTGCGCCCAGCTGCCACCGACCAGCGCCGGAATCAACACCGAGTGCCCGAGGCTGGAGACCGGGAACAGTTCGGTGACACCTTGAAAGGCACCAACGACAATAGCTTCAAGAAAGTTCAGATGGCTCACGGCCGAGAATGCCTTTCGATGTAGTGGCGAGAGAGGGTCGTGGTATTTATCGGGGTTGCACCAGCCCGTTCTGATAGGCGAACACAACGGCCTGCACGCGATCCCGCAGTTCGAGCTTGTTGAGCACACGCCCGACATGCGTCTTGACGGTGGCCTCACTCACCGACAGCTCGTCGGCGATCTCGGAGTTCGAATGTCCCTGGGCGACCTGCAGCAGCACTTCGTGTTCGCGCTCGGTGAGCCGTTGCAGCCGCCCATCCCGCCCGTCGGCGTGCCCGCCGCGACCATCGGGCAGTCGATGGGCCATGGCGTCCAACAGCCGTCGCGTCACACTGGGCGCGACAACGGCGTCCCCACTCGCGACGGCACGAATCGCGGACAGCAGATCCTCCGGCGGCACGTTCTTCAGCAGAAACCCACTGGCCCCGGCCTTCAACCCGGCAAACGCATACTCATCGAGATCAAAGGTGGTCAGGATGAGCACCCGAGACCGCCCATGCTCCCGCACGATCCGCCGGGTGGCGTCGATGCCGTCCACGCCAGGCATCCGAACATCCATCAACACGACGTCGGGATCATGCTCGGCGACCTGTCGCAGCGCACTGGCTCCTTCGCCCGCCTCCCCGACGACGGACATGTCCGGCTGCGACTCCAACACGAGCCGAAACCCCAGCCGCAGCAAGGGTTCGTCGTCCACAAGCAGAATGCGAATACCCTCGGTCGACACGAGATCGGGCTCAGCGCCGGCCGTACGGCCGTCGTCGGCCTGGGTCACTGGGCCACCGCCGGTGTCTGGTCAAGGCCGGCGGTCAGGCGGACCCGTACGCGCCAGCCGCCGGTCACCGGGCCCGCGGACACTTCGCCGCCGAACATCGCGGCCCGTTCGCGCATGCCGGCCAGGCCGTGTCCGATCGACGATTCGTTGGCGGGCATGGGCGTTGGCCGGCCGTCGTCGGTGATCTCCACTCGGACGGCCGGTTGGGCGTAGGACAGCACCACTCGCACGCCGGTCGGTGTGTCGGCGTGTTTGAGGACGTTGGTCAGCGCTTCCTGGACCACCCGGTAGACGGCCAGTTGCGCGGTGGGCGGCAACGGGAACGGCTGGCCGGACACCGTGATCGAGGTGGGCAGCCCGGCGGCGCGGACCTGCGCGACGAGATCGTCGAGCTGCTCGATCCCCGGCTGCGGCGCGCGGGACGCACCCGAACCGGCGTCCGCCCGCAGGACGCCGAGCAGCCGGTGCATCTCGGCCAGGGCCTGCCGCCCGGTCTCGGACACCTGCCGGGCAGCCGATTCCGCCTGCGGCGACCCGGACCGCGCGGCGAACGCGGCGCCGTCGGCAAGCGCGATCATCACCGACAGATTGTGCGCCACAATGTCGTGCATCTCTCGCGCGATCCGAGCCCGCTCACCAGCGGTGGCGATCTGCGACTGCTGGTCACGTTCGTGTTCCGCTCGCCGCGCCCGATCCTCCAGCGACGCGAGATAGGCCCGCTGCGTCCGCAGGTTCACCCCGAGCACGAACGCGGCGGTGACCATTCCGGTCAGGAACACCAGCGACGGCAACACTCTGAGGTCCGACGACCACCGCCCGATGGCCATCGCGACGCCGAGTTCCAGCACACCCGCCGCCACCAGCGCGAGCCGAAGCACGCAGTGCGCGGCCACCGTGTAGAGCCCGATCAGCAGCGCGACGTCGGCCACCTGGGCGGCCCCCAGGAACCACTGGACGAACGCGACAAGGCACTGAAAAGAGAACACAGCCACCGGAAACCGGCGCCGCCACACCAACGGCGCACACAGCAGCACCGCGAACACCCTGGCGAAGATGAAGTGGTTCGGCTCACCGGTCCGCACCCCGACCAGCAGCAACAGCCCGATCGCCAGCAGGCAGTCCGTCACCTGCGGATGCCGCGACACCACACCACGCAACCAAGCCAGCCACGGCCAATTGGCTACATGACGATCGAGCTCGTCGGCCTCCCATGCCCGGCCACCGACCCGGCGGCCCGGTTCCTCGGCCGCCGGGCGGATCGGTTGGTAGTCCGATTCGGGCGGTGCCCAGCGGTCTGGGCCGCTGGTCTCGCGCGGCTGGTTGGCCGCGCGGTGGGCAGGGGCGGCCGGCGGCCGGGCTGTCG
>DATBCR010000286.1:0-4446 GCA_036270375.1 Pseudonocardiaceae bacterium
CGGCGCATCGCCGCCCTCGACCACGACGGATTACGGCAGTGTCGGGAGGAACGCCGGCGCCCGACGCGCGTGGATCGTGTTCTCGAACGCGGCGGCGATCGCCAGCATGCGCCCGTCGGAGAACTTGCCGGCGAAGAACGACACGCCGATCGGCAGCACGCCGCTGGCGAATCCGGCCGGCACCGTGACGTCCGGGTAGCCAGCGACCGCGGCCGGGGTGGACGAGCCGACCGTGGCCTGGTCACCGAGCGCGTAGTTGGTCACCCACGCCGGGCTGTTGGTCGGCGCCATGATCGCGTCGAGATGGTCGGCGCTGATCAGGTCGTCGATCGAGTGCTGTGCGTCGCTGGTCGCGGTGGCCCGCTGCTGCTGGTAGGTGGGGTCGGTGATCGGCGGCGAGACAACGGCCTGGTCGAAGATTTCCTGGCCGAACTTGGACAGCTCGACCGGGTCCTGCTTGTTGAACGCGATCAGCGCGCCGAGGGTCTGCGGCACGCCGGGCCGGGTGGCCAGGTAGCCGTCAAGGTCGTGGTTGAACT
Source organism: Pseudonocardiaceae bacterium (assembly GCA_036270375.1). Classification (GTDB taxonomy): domain Bacteria; phylum Actinomycetota; class Actinomycetes; order Mycobacteriales; family Pseudonocardiaceae; genus DATEPR01. The sequence continues at coordinate 540 of DATBCR010000286.1, forward strand.
CGGTGAGCAGCGCGGGGAACTCATCGTTGCCGATCACGTCCTGGTTGGCCGGCACCACGTTGACGACGGTCACGCCCGCCTTGACCAGAGCGGCCACAGTGGACTGTACGACCGCGTCCACACCGGGGTCCTGGCCGGCCATCGCCCACACGCCGATACGCAGGCCGCGCAACGACATCGGGTGTCCGAAGGTGTCCCCGACGATGTCGTCGTGGCGCTGGTCGAGCACGCCGAGGGTGATGGCGACGTCGATCACGTGCCGGCCGATCGGGCCAGCGGTGTCCTGCTCGTGCGAGATCGGCACGATGCCGGTGCCGCTGATCACGCCGAGGCTGGGCTTGATGCCGACGTCACCGTTCGCGGCGCTCGGGCACACGACCGAGCCGTCCGTCTCGGTGCCGATCGCCACCTGGCTCAGCGACGCGGCGACGGCGGCACCGGAACCGGACGACGAGCCGCACGGATTCCGGTCCAGCACATAGGGATTGTTCGTCTGGCCGCCGACGCCGGACCAGCCGGACGTGGACATGGTGGACCGGAAGTTGGCCCACTCGGACAGGTTCGTCTTGCCGAGGATGACGGCGCCCGCGTCGCGAAGGCGGGTCACCAGGGGCGCGTCCTTGACCGGGTTGGCGGGCAGCAGGGCGCGTGAACCGGCGGTCGTCGGCAGGTTGCTGGTGTCGATGTTGTCCTTGAGCAGCACCGGAATGCCGTCCAGCGGGCCGCGCAGCCGGTCGTGCCGCCGCCGCTGGTCGCTGGCGCGTGCCTGGGCGAGCGCGGTCGGGTCGACGAACAGCACGGCGTGCACCTGCTGGTCCACGGTGTGGATCCGGTCCAGGTACGCCTGGGTGAGTTGGACTGCGGTGAGGGTGCCGTGCGCCATCCGGAACTGCAGGTCTGGGATGGTCTCGGCGTCGAGGTTGAGGTGGGGCACGTGGGCGTTGTCACCGGCGATGGCCGCGGTGGCGACCGGCGGGACGGCGACCGTGCCGACCACTGCCATGGCAACAACAAGCAGGGTGATACTTGGTCTGCGCACGGGCCTCAGCGTCCTCGCGGCCACCAGGCCGGTCAACCCGCCAATCGTCGGCGCCTGATCACCGAGAATTAGGCTGTCAAAGGCGATTTCCCCAGGTACGACAGCGAATGTGCGGAGTGCGAACACAATCCGTGCCCCGTCCCGGTTGGACCGCCGGACCGCTGGTGGCCCGAATGGACGTGCGCCTGCGGCCCGGATGAGGTAGTCCTGGCTGGTGAATCCGGCACAGGCACTGCGGCAGATCGCGTTCGAGCTGGAACGGGCCGGCGCGCCGACCTATCGGGTGCGCGCGTTCCGACGGGCCGCCGCCGTGGTGGACCCGCTGAGCGACGATGCCGTGCGGGACCTGGTCCTCGGCGGCACGCTGCGCACGCTGCCCGGCGTCGGCTCGACCACCGCGACCGTCATCGAACAGGCCGTCGCCGGTCAAACGCCGGACTACCTGGCCGATCTACAAGCCGCAGCGGTTCCGTCGACCACGGACGGTATCCGCGCTGTGCTGCGCGGCGACTGTCACACCCATTCGGACTGGTCGGACGGCGGCAGCCCGCCCGAGGAAATGGCGGCGGCGGCGCGCGCCCTCGGCCACGAGTGGATCGCGCTGACCGACCACTCCCCCCGGCTGACGGTGGCGCGGGGGCTGTCCGCGGAACGGCTGGTCGAGCAGTTGCGCCTGATCGAGCGGCTGAACACCGAACTGGCGCCGTTCCGGCTGCTCACCGGCATCGAGGTGGACATCCTCGACGACGGCACCCTCGACCAGCGACCGGACCTGCTCGCGCGGCTGAACGTCGTGGTCGCCAGCGTGCACTCGAAACTGCGCATGCCGGCCGAGCCGATGACCGAACGGATGCTCGCGGCTGTCCGGAATCCGTGCGTGGACGTGCTCGGCCACTGCACGGGACGCCTGATCATGGGACGCGGCCGGCCGGAGTCGACGTTCGACGCCGAGGCGGTGTTCACGGCATGCCGCGAGGAAGGGGTCGCGGTGGAGATCAACTGCCGGCCGGAACGCCTCGACCCGCCCGACCCGCTGTTGGCCATGGCCGTGGAGTTGGGCTGCGACTTCGCCATCGACACCGACGCACACGCACCGGGCCAACTCGACTGGCTCGGCAACGGCACGACAAGGGCCGACCAGCTCGGGATACCGGCGAGCCGGGTGATCAACTCACGATCGGCGGACGAACTGGCCGGCTGACGTGTCCACGAGTTGCCAGTCCACGGCCGCACCGCGCCGCGACAGGGCGACGGGTTCGGCTTCGGTGAGCGACACGAGGTGCCCCGGGGCGTAACGCGCGGAGGCGGACGCGATGACCCGGCCGGCCGCGTTGACCATGGCCAGCGAGTGGCCCAGCCGCCGGAGTGCTGGCAGAACCCGTTGCTCAAGGCGCGAAACGAGCACATCGGCGGCCGCGACCCCGAGAAAGGTGCCGTCGACGTGGACGGGCACCGAGACGGTTGTGGCGTATTCGGTGGTGCAGGCGTAGTCGACGTACGGGCCGGCGACATGGCGGGCCAGCGTGCGCTCGGGGGTGCGGTACCAGTCGGCGGTCGGGTAGTCGAAGAAGTCGGGCGCGGCCGGATCCAGGTTGACCCGCAACGCTTCCGGCGTGCCCGACGGGCGGGTCCACCACCACGCGAGGCAGTAGTGGGCGTCCGCGAGCAGACCGGGCGCCGTGATCACACCGGCACCCGCGACAAAGCCCCGATTGCTGGCCAGAAGGTCGAACACCTTGTCCCGCAACGGATCGAGGTCGTCGCGAGTGAGGATGTCCGCGCCGTTGAACGCATCGGCGAGACCGGCGGCGAGCGGTTCGAGCGCGGCGAAGATGTGCTCGTACTCCCGCGCGACCTTGCCGAGCAGTTCCCGCGCCGCGCGCACACTCACCATCCCGGCCCCCCGCCCGCCGACACATCGCACATGGCCAGCCGAACGCCGAGCAGACGCAGCGTGTCGGCCTCGACCCCGCGCTCGGCGAGCGTGTGCGCATGCGGCCGCCGATGCCGCCCTACCGCGTCGGCGAGCCGGCATCGCGACGGACCGGCAGCGGCAGGCCCCAATTGTCCGAGCCGCAACGGATCCCCGACCTCGGCGAGCGGCCACTGCGCACCAGGCACGCTCACCATCCCGGCCACCCGCCGACCAACACGGCGGCACACTCGGAGTGCATGAGCCACCGTAGGTCCCCGACCTCGGCGACCGGCCGCAGCGCACCGGGCTCGCTCACCATGCCGGCCACCCGCCGACCAACACCGCGCCACACTCGGAGTGCATGAGCCACCGTAGGTCCCCGACCTCGGCGGCCCGGCCGCGGCGCACCGGGCACGCTCACCATCCCGCCTCGCCATCGCCCGGCAGGTCGTAGAGGGCAAGGCGCAGGCCGAGAAGACGCTGCGTGTCGGCCTCGACCTGGCGTTCGGCGATGGTGCGGGCGTGCAGTTGCTGGTGCCGGCCGATCGCGGTGACCAGTTGCGACCGGGACAACACCGCCGAGGCGTGCTCGGAGTCGGTGAGCCGCAGCCACAACAGGTCCCCGACCTCCGCGAGCAGTCGCAGGGCCTCGCGGGTCAGGCGGGAGGACTGTGCCGCTGAGGCCAGCAGGATGGTGAGCTGCGTGTCCGCGCGACGACGCTCGCTCGCGGTGCCGGCCGTGCGCAGGCGCTGGACCTGGCGGTGCAGGTCGCCGATCTCGTCCGGCAGGGCGCGGTCGGCGGCCAGTTGGGCGACGGTCGCCGCGATGGCGCGGCGGTGGTCGGCCAGTTCGCGGATGTCCTGGGTGCTGAGCTGCCGCAGCCGCCGCGACAGGGCATCTGGCTCGCCGCCGGATGGTGCGCGGACGAAGGTGCCGCCGGACCGGCCACGTC